>CAYYSO010000135.1:0-6328 GCA_964474415.1 uncultured Methylomarinum sp.
TTTATCAAGGTCTGGAAAACGTTGAATTAAGCGGCCGGTTTCAGTTGGTTGACGGCGATATTCCGGTATTACTGGATGTCGGACATAATCCGCAAGCAGTCAGAACCTTACTGGAATATCTGCAACAATATTTTCCTGCAGTCAAAATACATGCTGTTTTTTCCATGATGCAGGATAAAGATATTCGGGGAGTGATTAAAATTATCAAGCCTGTCATCTATGACTGGACTGTAGCGCCATTGAATAATCCACGTACTGCCAGCGATGAGACTATAATAAAAAGCTTTACTGATAACAATATAGACAATGTTAGCATAGGCTTTGCTGATTTTTCCGAGGCATTTTTAACAGCTAAAAATAAGGCAATGAAAGGCGATATTATTCTGGTTTTTGGTTCTTTTTTTCTGGTTTCTGAATATTTGGCGAGTCGCTTGAAAATGGGGGATTAAATGGATCAAGAGTTAAAACAACGATTGGTGGGTGCAGTTGTGATAACCGCATTAGCCGCTATTTTTGTTCCCATGCTGTTTGATGATCCAGTCGATGAAACAGGAAGAAAAATAAACGAATTAAAAATTCCTGAATTACCTTCCAGATTGCAACGTGTCAATTCAGTAAAATTGCCCGAAAAACCTTCGGATGTGCTTAATTTACCGGCCAGAAAACCTTTAACAACTGTTGATAGTGGTTCTGGAGAGTCAGTTGACTTAAAACGCTGGTTTTTACAGGTGGGTGTTTTTAGTCAGCAAATAAATGCGCTGGCATTACAGGATAAACTGAGACAACAAGGTTTTTCAGCATCTATGATTAAAGTTGACAGTAAAAAAGGGACAATGTACAGAGTCAAAGTCGGACCGGAAATGAGCAAAGCAAGAGCGGAACAGGTTAAGGCTAAATTAAAAAAGCTTAATAATTTAAATAGCTTTATTTCTGAGGACTAGTATTGGAGTCGGAAATGATCTGGATAGACTACACCATTATCGCACTGATTGGCATATCTTCAACCATCGGTTTACTTCGCGGTTTTGTTAAAGAGGCATTCTCATTACTGTTATGGGTTGTTGCTATTTGGATTGGTTTGAATTTCAGTCGTGAATTTGCAACATTTCTGGAAGCGATTATCTCCTACCCTTCGGCAAGAATTGCGACAGCATTTGCATTATTATTTTTTATTACCCTAATTCTAGGAAGCTTGATCAGTTATCTGTTAGGTGCGCTGATAGAAAAAACCGGTTTAACAGGGTCAGACAGGTTTGCAGGGATGATATTTGGAATTGTCAGGGGTATGGTAGTTGTGTCGCTGGTGGTTATGATGGCAGGGTTGACTCCTTTGCCGGAAGATCCCTGGTGGAAGGAATCTTCCTTGATTCCGCCTTTTCAATCTTTGGCCATCTGGCTGAGGGATCATATTCCGTCAGGTGTGGCGGGCTATGTTAATTATCGTTAGTCTATTTTCGGGTTTTATTTATGTGTGGTATTGCCGGCATTGTTTCTCATCAAAATGTTAATCAGGAGCTTTATGACGCTCTGACTGTATTGCAGCATCGGGGGCAGGATGCTGCAGGAATTGTAACATGTGAAGGGAATCGTTTTTATTTACGCAAGGATAATGGATTAACACGCGATGTTTTTTCGACCAGTCAGATGATGAAGTTGCGCGGTAATATGGGGATTGGTCATGTTCGCTATCCGACCGCAGGTTGTACCAGTTCCGCCGAGGCACAGCCCTTTTATGTGAACTCTCCTTTTGGTTTGACATTAGGACATAATGGCAATTTAACTAATACGGAACAACTTAAAAAGGAGCTTTATGTTGATGATCAGCGCCATATCAATACCGATTCCGATTCCGAAATTTTACTAAATGTATTCGCCCATGAATTACAACAATTAGGCAAATTGCGGATAACGGCTGATGATGTATTTGCAGCAGTGTCTCAGGTTCATAAGCGTTGCCGGGGCGCTTATGCTGTGGTTGTCATGATTGCCGGTTTTGGAATTTTGGCTTTTAGAGATCCAAACGGTATTCGGCCGATTGTTTATGGTCAACGTAAAAACGAAAACAGTACAGATTTTATGGTTGCATCCGAAAGTGTGGCACTGGATGTACTGGATTTTGAATTAATTCGTGATATTGAGCCGGGTGAAGCGATTTTTATTGAAACCAACGGTAACTTGCACAGTAAACAATGTGCGGAAAACATTGATCATTGTCCGTGTATTTTTGAATATGTTTACTTTGCCAGACCGGATTCAATTATTGATGATATATCGGTCTATAAAGCACGTTTGAGAATGGGCGATAAGCTGGCAGAAAAAATTCTACGGGATTGGCCGGATCATGATATTGATGTGATTATTCCCATTCCGGATACCAGCAGAACCTCAGCATTGCAAATGGCAAATGTTTTGGGTGTAAAGTTTCGGGAAGGCTTTATGAAAAACCGCTATATTGGCCGGACTTTTATTATGCCGGGTCAGCAGATGCGAAAAAAATCGGTCAAGCAGAAATTGAATGCTATCGGATTGGAGTTTGAAGGCAAAAATGTCATGCTGGTTGATGATTCAATTGTAAGAGGTACCACATCAGAACAGATTATCCAGATGGCCAGAGATGCCGGAGCAAAAAAGGTTTATCTGGCTTCTGCTGCACCTCCCGTTCGATATCCTAATGTGTATGGTATCGATATGCCTGCAGCACAAGAACTAATCGCTCATAACCGTACGGAAGATGAAGTTTGTGCAGCGATTGGCGCGGACTGGCTGCTTTATCAGGATTTGGATGATCTGGTTGATGCGGTACGTAAGGGTAATCAAAATATCAAACATTTTGATACTTCTTGTTTTAGCCATGACTATATTACCGGCGATATTGATAAGGCTTATTTGCAACGTATAGAAGCTTTACGTAATGATGATGCTCAAGTAAATCGCAAAAATGAAAATTTTATTATTGAGATGCAAAATTCGGCATAAGGCTCGGTTTGCACCGAACCTGTGTTGGTTTTGTAGTTTGGTATTCGGCACATCAATGTCATTAAGTTAAGAAAAACAGACATAGGATGTGATTGAGGTACGAAGCGCATTAATCGCGACAGCTTCCGTTCCTGTTCACGCTAAGTACCTATATCCTTGTAGGCAAAGATGCGTTTCCTGTAGTTAACGCATCGCTCTTAACTTAATGGCAATGATCCAGTGCGTAGCACAAGTTGCGTAACTTATTTCGTAATACAGAAGATCGTTTCTGGCCGGAAATTCAGTGTATCAATCAACATTCGCTGAATAAATAATGACGAATAATGTAGAGTGGGGATTGTCTGCTCTACTTGGTTTGGAGAATTTAAACATAATGACCGAAATAGACTGGAATGAGTATTCACTGGAGACTCAAGCGATAAGAGCCGGGCATAAACGTACTCATGAAGATGAACACAGCATACCCATTTTCGCCACTTCCAGCTATGTTTTTAATAGTGCAGAAGAAGCGGCTTTGCGTTTTACCGGTAAACAGCCCGGTAATATTTATTCCAGATTTACCAATCCGACTGTTAATGCCCTTCAGGAAAGATTGGCTTTTATGGAGCAGGGTGAACGTTGCCTGGCTTTTTCTTCCGGGATGGCTGCGATTATGGCAGTTGCTATGGGGTTGTTGAAAGCGGGAGATCATGTCGTTTGTTCGCGTAGCGTTTTCGGTAATACCGTGTTAATGTTCCAGAATTATTTCGCTAAATTCGGGGTAGAAACAGACTTCGTTTCATTAACGGACTTATTGGCCTGGGACGCGGCTATTAAACCCAATACCCGTTTTTTATTTCTGGAAACGCCTTCCAATCCACTCATCGAAATTGCAGATATTGCCGCGATAGCAGATATTGCCCATCGACATGATTGTTTGTTAGTTGTTGATAATGTTTTTTGTACACCGGTGTTGCAAAAGCCATTACTGCTGGGTGCTGATTTAGTGGTACATTCGACGACTAAATATATAGATGGTCAGGGCCGTTGTGTAGGTGGAGCCGTTGTAGGCAGTAATGATTTAATAGAGAAAGATATCTATCCCTACCTGCGAACAGGTGGGGCAACGATGAGTCCTTTTAATGCCTGGGTGTTTCTTTCCGGGTTGGAAACGTTGACTGTTAGAATGAAGGCTCATTGTGACAATGCCTTTGAACTGGCGAAGTGGCTACAGCAACAGGATTCAGTTGATGTGGTTCATTATCCTGGTCTTGCTTCTCATGCACAACATGAATTGGCAAAACAACAACAAAGTCATTTTGGCGGTGTGGTCAGTTTTGAGCTTAAAGGTGGTCAGCAGCAGGCGTGGAAATTAATCGATTCTACACAAATGTTGTCCATTACTGCTAATCTTGGCGATGTGAAGACCACAATTACCCATCCTGCAACCACTACTCATGGCCGTTTAGCGCCGGAAGTCAGGGCTAAAGCAGGAATTAAAGATAGTTTGGTGCGAATTTCCGTGGGTCTGGAAAATGTGGAAGATATTAAAAGGGATTTGCTGAAGGGGTTATAAATTTTAATCAGGGTGAATAAGTGCTCGACAAGCTGGTGAAAAGAGTGGATTACGCTATCGCTAATCCATCCTGCACCTGCGCCCTACTCATATTTTCTTAGCTTAACGACAGTGACGCTTGTGGATGGGATGTTAGGCAACTCGTAATAAATAATCCACTAGCCTTGCTTGTCTTTTTATCCCTCTTTGGCGTTGCAACTCCGGTTGCATAGCTTGCTATGCGCCCTCCGTTGCGCCTTGAAGATGAATAAAAATCCAGCGCAATCCCGGTGGGTTATTTATTGCGCGCTACCTTATGGGTGCACCCGTCATGAGGCAATCCAACTAACTCGGCTCAACCTGTCCTTTTATCAGCGGGTCCAGTTCATTTCTCATCTCCAGCGCATGTAAATCATCAAAACCACCGACATGAAAATCGCCAATATAAATTTGAGGTACCGTACGGCGTCGTGTTTTTTGCATCATCTGCTGACGTAATCCCGGTTTGGAATCGACATTAATTTCTGAATAAGACACCTTTTTTTTGTCAAGCAGTTTTTTCGCCATAATACAATAAGGGCATAAATTTGCGGTATAAATAAGTGCTTCTGTCATTTTGATTATTAATATATTCTAATGTATCATGGAATTTTAAAGATTTTACAGGTTTTGTGCAATAGCGATTGCTCTCGATAGTTGCTCAATTAACAGCGTGGCGGCTTGAGAAAGGCTGTTACCAAAGCTTATTACACCATCTTTGTGGCCGAGCATAGTAAATATGTGCAATTGATCCAGGTCACCTTGAGCAAAAAGCTGTTCAACGGCAGTTGCCATTGCGGGTGTTCCATAAGCAATATTTTTATCTGTCTGCGGGATGTTCAGTTGTGTTGTGTGTTCCCAGATTTCCGGGCAATGTACATGAATAACAGCCTGAATATTTTTATTCTGCTGATACACCATAGCATGAGTCAATGCCTCAGATGATGGTTTACTGTTTCCGTACGATGACAGCTGATTTAAATCCGGGTCAGCGGTTTCAACAACGACATAATGTTGAAGATTTAACCGAGGCAGATGACCCGTTTGAGTTCCGCTGATAATAAATTGGTTGCTGGTTGGTACGATTCGTTGACTGATATTGCCATAACCCAAGCCGTCATAACGATTGTCGTTCTGGCCCATTAACTGTAGGCGTATAAAGATACTACGCCAGGCATTGATCTCGCTCAAAGGTAATTGTTTGCTTATAGGCTTGTTGGTGTGTCTCAACTGATATTTGATAACGCCTTCTTGATCGTGCATGGAAAATGTAAATCGGGTGGAGCAATAATAATGCTTGATTCTATCTGATAAATTGATTGCAATACAGGATTATCGCCACAATAATGGAAATGTGAGATTTCAATCGGAATAAATATCAGCTAGAATGAACGGTTTTTTTAAGTGCGCTGTTGAGAATAAATAATCAGTTGTTTCAGTCATTTTTTATTGGGTCGAAAGCATGCATTGTCCATTTTGTGGTGTGCAGGATACACGGGTTATAGATACGCGTTTGGCCAGTGAAGGTTATCAGGTTAGGCGTCGGCGGGAATGCGCTTCCTGTAAAGAAAGGTTTACCACATACGAAGTGGCAGAACTGGCATTGCCGCGGATCATTAAACGTAACGGTATTCGTGAAGCTTTTGATGAAAGCAAGTTACGTTTAGGTATGCAACGCGCTTTGGAAAAAAGACCGGTTAATGCCGATGAAATTGAAGCGGCGGTAAGTCGTATAAAGAAAGCGATGACGGTAACCGGAGAAAGAGAATTTCAGGCGCA
>CAYYSO010000136.1:0-6146 GCA_964474415.1 uncultured Methylomarinum sp.
TCAAGCAACAGTTTTTTAAACTCTATAAAGGTCATAGCTGTCTTATTTCAACCCTGTTTTATAATCAATGAACAACAAATTATAACTTATCTCTATAAATTATTTGCATCAGGATAAAACTAAATATACAATCACCATAACTTATTACTATTAGTAAGTTATTCTGTTAATTATTTATATTCAAGGAATCAGCAATGTCAAAAACACTTAACAAAAAAGCGGTAAAAAAAGTGGCCAAAAAAGTCACTAAAAAAGCAGTGGCTAAAAAAGCAGTGGCTAAAAAAAATGCCAAATCAGTCATTAAAAAAGTCGCCAAAGCCGTTATAAAAAAACAACCGGGTGGTAAAAAAGCAGCCACAAAAGCAGCTAAAAAAGCATTAAAAAAAGTCGCTTAACCGGCCCTCAATGGGTAATACCCTATCATAAATAATTCGGATGGATGGATCTTGCTCCATCCCTCCTTTTTCTATGAATATTCAGTACTCCAATCAGATTCCGTACACCATCTCTGTCATCTTTAGCCAAATATCATTACTTCTATACACAGTTATTTTGAGGCATTCCTCATATAAGACAATATAAATTAAAACCATACCTACCATGTTGTCATAATTCTTACTTACTCAACGTGTTAGCATGGAGGATTCAATTTGCGTTCCCCATTAACGCTAATTTTTATGAATAGCAAATCTGTTTTATCTTAATCATATTGAGTATCCATGACTGCAATACCTTTACACTTTGAGTTACCTGCAAATTTGACCGCAAAAAAATTCTTAACCAGGTTAAGTAAAAAAATAGACCTACAAATAGCGACACAGCAATACACTATAAAAACATTTTACGATAGTTTTGACTGGCGCTTATACAAGGCAAATATAATCTGCGAATTTAATCACTCACAGTCGCTATCGCAATTGAGTTTGATTAACCGCAACAGCGGCGAATTAATTGCTCAACAGCGCATGCAAAATGTCCCGAAATTTACAGGTCAATTTTGTCAGGGACGCTTAAAAACACATTTGGCCTCAGTATTGGAAATGCGGGCGCTACTGCCATTATGTCAATTACCCCTGGTGATCTATCGGATCAATATTCTCAATAAAGATCAAAAAATCATTTTACGTATTCAGCTTGATGAATACGAATCTTCAAGCAATCGCGTCACTCTGTATCCACTAAAAGGCTATGAAAAAGCTTTAACAAAATTTAGCCAGCTGTTACAAAAAGCCCTGGAACTAAAACCCGCTCATTGCACTGTTTTAAACAGCGAACTCAAACAACAAGGCCGCAAACCTAAAGATTACAATTCCAAGTTTTCCGTTAAACTGAAGCCAGAGATACGTGCGGATAAAGCCACTAAAATGATTTATCAGCACTTACTTCATATCATGAAAGCTAATGAATCTGGTACGATTGCCGATACTGACAGCGAATTTTTACATGATTTTCGCATTGCTGTCAGACGTACTCGCGCCGGTTTGAGTCAGATAAAAAACACCTTACCAACTTCAGTCATAACCCGCTATGCTGATTTTTTTGCCTGGCTGGGACAAATTACCGGCGAAACCCGTGATATGGATGTGTATTTATTGAATTACGATCAATATAAAGCGGCTTTACCCGCATCTTTGCAAGAAGACATCACACCTTTGTATGACTTTCTTAAACAAAAACAATCTCAAGCACAAAAAAAGTTAGCCGAAAAACTTAACAGCTCCGAATATAAAAAACAATTAGTAGCCTGGGAACAGTATTTGCAAGAACCTTTGCCCAAAAAAGGAGAAGGTAACCATGCCGATATAGCAATTAAAAAATTAGCCGACCAGCGTATCTGGAAAGTTTATAATCGCCTACTGAAAGAGGCGCAAGCGATTACCGAATCCTCTCCTGCAGAAGCATTACATGATTTAAGAAAAACCTGTAAGAAATTACGCTATCTCATGGAATTTTTCCACAGCCTTTACCCTGAAGGCACGATGAAGAGCTTACTTAAGGCATTGAAAGGTTTTCAGTCGGTATTAGGTGATTTCCAGGATTATGAAATACAAGAAACAAAGTTAAAGCAGTTTAGTGAAGAAATGATGACTCATGACGTATCATCTAATACGCTTCTGGCAATGGGGGTTCTGGTACAATATTTAGATTCCCTGAAGTGCACGGCACGAAATGATTTCGCAGAACAGTTTAGTCTTTTTAAACAGGCTAAAAACCAGGCTGAATTTAAAAACTTGTTTGCGTACAAAGCCCAGGTGAAAAACTGATGAAAATAATTGCCACATACAATATCAAAGGCGGTGTAGGAAAAACATCAACAGCTGTCAATCTAGCATTTATTGCCGCCCAAAATAATTATAAAACACTGGTATGGGATTTGGACCCACAAGGGGCAAGTAGTTATTATTTCAGAATAAAACCTAAAGTCAAAGGTGGCAGCAAAGAACTTATTTCAGGTAATCGTGAATTGGATGATTTAATTAAAGCCACAGATTTTGAAAACCTGGATTTGTTGCCTGCTGATTTTTCTTTCAGGAACCTGGATTTGGTGCTGGATGCCCGTAAAAAACCAACACAACGCTTGAAAAAACTGTTAAAGCCACTTACTGAAGAATACGATTTTATCTTTCTGGATTGTCCACCCAATATTTCTTTATTATCAGAAGCGGTTTTTGAAGCTTCAGAAATATTACTCTCACCCATTATCCCTACAACCTTATCATTACGTACATTGGAGCAGTTAAAGAAATATCTGCAAGATAATCAGTTAAAACACCTTCAATTACTGCCTTTTTTCTCTATGGCAGACAAACGTAAAAAAATGCACCGGGAAATTATGCAATCATTAACCGATCAACATCCGGATCTTTTACGCAGCGTCATTCCCTATGCCAGTGATATTGAGCGTATGGGCTGGGAACGCATGCCATTGGGTGGATACGTGAACAAGGGGCGCTCCATAGAAGCATACCAGGTGCTATGGCAAGAAATATTGAATGTGATTAAGTAGGGAACGTGCACAAAATAACTTCCCTTTTACCTCGCAAGCTATTTTTTAAGATGTAACTAATACAGTCGTTCGTATGTAACACAAAGTTCGCACCATCCATGCCCCTTATTGCGCAAAGCCCCATATGGGCTACGCACTGATTATCCGATAGATCTTTCTCTCTCCCCCTCTCGAACCGCAGGGATTAGATAGCAACCAGAGAAATCATCTCATTCACATGTTACACAATCAAATAGTCATCATTCTGTAATATATAGAACCTTATAATGCTTCATTTCATTGACTCTTCTTTTACAATATATAACCCTCGGAGAATTTATCCATGTTAAAAAAAATATCCCTCGGCTTGTCTGCATTTGGTTTGATAATGTCCAGTCAGACGACTTTTGCTGAACCCCATTACAATGTGAATGATTATTATCAGGTCTATAAAGAAGGTCGTATTTATATTTTTGATGATTTTAGAACCTATGACAGCTTTAACAAAGTCGGCGAAACCTCATTCCGTTTAACCCGTATAGGCGCAGGCCCCCACGGTGAAACTATCGTATTCGGTTTACAGAAAAAAGATAAAAAAATGCGTTCCGGTCTGGGATCAGTCGATTTATACGAAGGTACAACTGAAGGCATCGCCGAGGGTTTTTATGGTGAAGTGATGAAAGATGGGCGTATTTATGTTTTTAACAACTGGAATGATTTGAAATCCTTTCTTGAAGTGGACGAGGCGCCTTACCGGTATACTCAGATCGGGGCTGGCCCAAAAGGCGAAACTATCGTTTATGTGTTGAACAAACACAACAAGAAGAAAAGGCCCGATTCATTGATTGCAGAATTCACTCGCAAACACGCAAAATAATCAGATTTTCTTTTTTGCTTACAGGGATGTAAGCGCTTTAGTTGAACCCAAAAGAACAAAGCCCACAGTCTATTCGTAAAGGAAAAGCTTTTCTGCACTTCACGCGCAGCCAGGCTTTCGATTTTTATAGCATGATTACAGCCTAATCTGCATTACATCGACATCATCCCATATTTGTTTTGTAAAGTCTTTTTCCATTGTTGGCATACCATCTTTGATCCAGTCAACAATGACACGAGCGATATTGGGATAAGTAATTCGCACCACATGCTTATGATGCAACCATTCTTCAATCACCGAAGGATTCATGTTAAGCATAGTGTGACCATAGCCTAGTTGAGTTAAAGCAGCTGCATTGGATATTTGTTCCATTTGCGCATGCAATGGTTTAGCTAAAATCTTCTTACCCAACTGTAGCGATTCGCTGGCTAACTCAAAACCGGCATTACTAATGATACCGATACAATCGTACACATCTTTCTGAAATCCGTCTCTGGACAAAGAATGGCAAAAGATATTTTGGTATTGACTAATTACAGGTGTAGGCGAGTATAGGTGAAATTGGAAATCTGTAAAGGGACTCAACTGTTTGAGTACCTCATTTTGATTTTCGAATGGCAAATACACTACAATTTTGTTTTTCTGGAGTTTCTCCGGTAATTCCGGTGTTTCGATAATGGGCGGTAGAATGGGTTGATCAAAATGATGCCAGTGCAGACCAATACCAATATCAGCCGGTGCAAAATATTTCATCACCAAATTTGCTAATGGATCAGAACCTGTTCTCGGTATGGCATGATTAAACGCATATTGATGGCCAATTCCTAAAACCTGTTTCCTCTGTGTTTTAGCAGCCCAGGCTGTTACCGGTTCAAAATCGCTAATCACAAGATCATAAGCCGATAAATCCAACGCCTTGATATCCCGAATGAAACGAATGGGCCGAGTTTGTACGGCGGTCTTAATATAGTTAACCTGCCCCTTATCGGTGTTAAAAGTCAAGCCATCGCGATGTTGATAACCGTTGAAAATATCCATATCGAAAAACTTGTCCTGAGAACGCCCGGTAAATTGAAAATCCACGTCAATTCCTGCAGCATACAATTCCTTTGCCATCACCCTAGCTCGTGTTATGTGGCCGTTACCGGTTCCCTGAACTCCATAAAATATTTTCATCTCTAACTGTTCCTGATCTATACAATCTGTCCGATACAAAAAACTGCAACACTGGTGCCAAGAGCCATACCCACCAAAGTATCAGTAGGAAAATGCACTCCCAGAAGCACACGGGAAAAGCCGACCAAAATCGCCCACAACAATAACGGTAAAAGAAGAACTGGCATAAAGTAACCACTGATCGTTGCGATCATGAAGGCTGCGGAAGTATGGCCGGAAGGAAAACTGAATTGATCTGACGGTGTTACCAGGCTATTAAAACCTTTCAACGCCGCCTGTGGACGATTGCGTTTGAAACTGTTTTTCAGAATAAAATACAAAGGTCTTTCAATAAAAAATGCCAGCAACAATGTTTGCAAAAAAAGGCTTTGCAATCCTTCCTCTAGGTAAATAAACACTCCTAATAAAAGATACAAATGACCATCGCCGGTTCGGGAAATATATCGGGCACAGATTGCCAGATATCGGTATATGCCTGCATTAATCAGACAGGTAAACATAAAAACGTCATATTTATGCACAGAATAAATCAGTTTCATTTTCTTCCCCTTTTTTGTCTGAATCCCTATCAATTCAGACTTGCTTATTTTTCTTTTGTTCTTCAGGGTGAGAATAGTGTCTTTCTATGACAATTAGATGAAGCTTATTTTAAGTTTTTATGACATTCAAGTGGCATCTTTTTCCGACGCCGAATCTCTCTGATTTTTTGCCAGAGTTGTTGGGAATACGGGTGTTTATCTGACAACCGAATCACCTTTCGTTTAACTTTATTAGAAGCTTTAAACATGATCGCCAGACCAACTATCATGGTTGGCAACCCAAACGGAACAGGTAGTGGAAACAAAATCATTCCAATAAAGAAAATAATGCTTCCAACCGTCATCAACAAGGATTTTTTAATCATAGTCAGGTAACTTTAGCCAGTTTTTCCGATTGATTTGTTTGCTGTTCATCCAGTAACTTATAACTGTCTTCAAGCCAGTGAATAACAGACAACTGTCCTGCTTCATTTTCGACCAGTGCACTACAGCTTTCCACCCAGTCGCCGGTATTACAATAGGTTTTACCCAATTCCATTTCACAAATATCAGCATGATGAATATGTCC
>CAYYSO010000137.1:0-6040 GCA_964474415.1 uncultured Methylomarinum sp.
TTTTAAATAATGCGCCATGTTTTTTTGTGACGGCTGCTAAAGTAATACAATATAGCTCTAACATCTTATTTAAGTTATTTCTTTGATTCTATAAATCATGCTTGCAACCCTGGTTCGACTGTCTATCCGGTTTTCCGGCATCATCATTGCATTAGCTATACTGTTACTGTTTTACGGCAGCTACCGTTTTTCCACCGCAGGACTGGATATTTTTCCAGAATTTTCGCCCAAGCAGGTCGTCATCCAGACTGAATCTCCAGGCCTTTCAGCAGAACAAGTGGAAATCCTGGTCACTCAGCAAATTGAAAACAGCATCAATGGTTTGATCGGTCTGCAATCAATGCGCTCTGAGTCCATTCAAGGGTTATCGATCATTACTGCGATCTTTGCTGAAGATACTGACATCTATCGTAACCGGCAACTGGTCAGTGAACGCCTAGCCAGCGTAACCTCACAATTGCCCGCCGGTATTGGCACACCGGTTCCGGTACCGTTATCTTCATCGTCAGCCACGGTACTTACCATAGGCCTGAATTCTGACAATAAAAACCTGATGGAATTGCGCAGTCTGGCGGACTGGACTCTGGTACCTCGCATTTTAGCGGTTCCCGGTGTTGCTGATGTCAATATCTTTGGCGGCGAAGTTCGGCAATTACAGATTCAAATTGATCCTATCCAATTGCGCCGTTTTAATCTGGCTGTTGAAGATATAGTCTCCGCTGCGGCCCAGGCCGGTAAAATCAGCGGCAGCGGTTTTATCGAAAACAGCAATCAGCGTTTCACCCTGCAAATAAGCGGCCTACCCGCAACGCCGGAACAATTTAAAAACATTATTGTTAAACGCCGTAATGGCAATAATATTCTTCTGGGTGATGTCACCACTATTGATTATGCTGCAGCCCCCTCCATTGGGGCAGCACAAATCATGGGCAAACAGGGTATTGTGATGATGGTAATCGGACAATATGGCGCTAATACCTTATCTGTGTCTAAACGGGTTGAAGCGGCATTAACTGAGTTTGAGCCTATTTTTCAACAACAGAACATCCACTTTTATTCTCATTTGTTCCGTCCGGCCGATTATATTGAAACCTCATTATCCAATCTCTCCGGCCATTTATTAATTGGCATTTTTTTTGTCTTGCTGGTGTTGTATGTGTTTCTGTTCAATCTGCGCACCGCTTTTATTTCGGCATTAGCCATTCCGTTATCATTGATCTGCGCCATGATTGTATTGCTTGAATCAGGCGTCAACCTAAACATCATGGTACTGGGTGGTCTGGCCATTGCCTTGGGCGAAGTAGTTGATGACGCGATTATTGATACTGAAAACATTTTTCGTCGCCTGCGGGAAAACCGTTTAAATAAAACGCCTAAAAATATTGCGACCGTAGTCTACGAAGCCTCGCTGGAAGTGCGCAGTTCAGTGGTTTATGCCAGTTTTATTGTAGCGCTGGTATTTGTACCATTACTGACTCTGAGCGGTGTCGCCGGGCGTTTATTTGCACCTCTGGGATTTTCTTATATTCTGGCCATTTTAATGTCGTTACTGGTAGCTCTGACTTTGACTCCGGCGCTGTGCTATCTGCTATTGGGTAAAAACATTCCTGGCAATCAGGATCCGCCGTTAATCAAACGTATCAAACCGTTTTACAACCGCCAGTTACGCTGGGTCACTGTTCATTTACATACTGTTTTGTTGATTGGTATTGGTATTTGTCTGCTGGCTTTCTTCACATTATTTAACTTGGAGCATAAATTTCTGCCGGAATTGCGGGAAGGCCATTTTATTGTTCACACTACCAGCATTCCCGGCACATCATTACAGGAATCTATCCGTATCGGCACCCGACTGACTAAACAATTTCTGTCTATTCCGGGAGTTGAATCGGTGTCGCAATGGGCTGGTCGGGCAGAACGCGGCGCCGATACTTACGGCAGTCATTACAGTGAATATGAAGTCCGGCTTGAGCCCATGACTGGAGACGGACAGCAACAAGTATTAAACCTCTTGCGGGATATTTTACATGACTTTCCCGGCATTCTTTTTGAAGCCAACACCTTCCTGACCGAACGGGTCGATGAAACCATTTCCGGTTACACCTCCCCGGTAGTCGTCAATATCTACGGCAATAATCTCAATATCCTGGACCAAAAAGCGCAAACTGTCGCCGCTATCATGCGGACTATTACCGGTGCAGAAGATATCCAGTTACGTTCACCTCCCGGCACACCACTGTTGAATATTACATTAAATCTGCGGCAACTCAATTACCGGGGTATTAACCCTGCTCAAATCATCAACACCGTGCAAACTGCCTATGAAGGCCGCGTGGTCAGTAAAAACAACCAGGGCAACCGTATTTATAATATTGCTGTCGCTGTGGCGCCGCAATTCAGAAACAACCCGGACTCTTTAAAACAACTATTGATCAGAAGCCTGGACGGTAGTTTGATTCCATTGGGAGAAGTTGCCGATATTCGCCATGCCGAGGGACGTTACAACATCCTGCATCAGGGAGCGCAGCGTAAACAAACGATTACTTGCGATGTAAAAGACCGGGATATGGATGATTTCATGCAGGAATTGAAACAACGGATAATGAATGAAGTCTCCTTTTCTGATAACAGTTATCCTGAATTTACCGGCGCAGCACTGGAACAGGCAAAAGCGCGAAAAGATCTAATACTACATTCATTCCTGGCCGGTTCCGGCGTTTTAATCTTTATTTATATTGCCATTGGCAGTGTTCGTCATACACTGCTGACTTTGGTAAATCTGCCTTTCTCACTTATCGGCGGCATCGCCGCTGTCGTTGTTGGCGGTGCGAGTTTGTCGGTAGGTTCCATGGTGGGCTTTATCACCCTGTTCGGCATTACTGTGCGGAACAGCATTATGCTGATTGCCCATTATCGCTATCTGGTCGAAGTTGAAGCCAAACCCTGGAATATCGATACCGTCATACAAGGTGCTCAGGAACGACTGCCCTCAATATTGATGACCGCACTGGTCACTGCTTTAGCTATGTTTCCGATAGCGTTTAACAGTGACAACCCCGGCCGGGAAATCATGGGGCCGATGGCGGCTATTATTATCGGCGGCCTGGCATCATCAACATTGTTGAACCTCCTGCTGCTTCCAGGGATTTTGTTACATTACGGAAAATTCAGTAACAAGCGCTAATCGCCAATAGGTTTACTCCGTATCCTTGCTTATTCGCAATAATAAGCGAATATGCTATAAACGAAATCAAATAGACTACAAAAACGCTCAAACATAACTGTATATATGTTAATTAATTCACGGAAAATATCGTTGAAACAGCGCTGAATATATTACAAAGCACGCATAGGCTAATATGAGTATAGAGCATCAAAAAACAAACAGTCTCAGGGATAAAGTACAAAAGTCCTTAACAGATCCGGTTGAATGCTTGCAGTTATTTCCTGCGGTTACAATTAAGCTATTACAACTGACTAACGACGACAACACTGATTTTCATGATTTATCCAAGGTTATTGAAACCGAACTCTCTTTGGCTGCTCAAGTCCTGAAAACAGTTAATTCAGCTTTATTTAATTTCCCCCAAGCTGTCAACTCAATACAACGGGCTATCAGTATTCTTGGCTTTTCAGGTATCCGCAATATCGCTATAAAATTATTGTTCTACAACTCATTAATTGTCAATCAGGCCAACCAGAGTTTTAACCTGTTATTTTTTTGGCAACATTGCTTATTTACCGCAACTTTAAGCCGGGATATTGCAATTAATCTGGATTACCCTGATCCCGATCTAATCTACACTGCCGGTTTGCTCCACGATATCGGCAAGCTGGTACTGGAAAACTACGGCAAAGTCAGTTACAGCGATTTCATCTCAAGTTATGCCAACAGCACCCCCTCTTCATTACAGGATGAACTGACATTTTTTGGCGTCAGTCACGAACAAGTAGGGCAGGTATTCTGCCAACAATCGCAACTCCCGGACATCATCACTGCCGTAGTAGCTCGACATAATTCCAGCATCATCAGCGATAATGACTGCTATTTTGATTTTAAAAAAGAAATTGCCATCGTTTCCTTTGCAAACTATCTGGCCTGGGCGCAAGGTATCGGTTCATTTTCAACGGAAACACCTCCACTGTTAGCGCAAACGGTACTTGAAATCATTGAAATCGAGAAGCTTGACATAGAATCCTTACTTGATCATGTTGATCAGGAAATGCAATCAACCAGCGAATTTTATAACATTCATTTCCCTACATTGAGTCAATTACGTGCACAGTTGATTCAAACATCAATACAGTTTAGCAAATCAAATTTTCACAATACTCATACCGACACAGACCCGACAAACTTTCTTTCCAGTCTGACGATTCCACACCAAAGCCTGGATCCGGAAATTTTTATCCCGCAAACCTTACGCGCCATTCATAAAACCTTTAATTTTGACCGGGTATTCATGCTCAACATGAATATCCGGCACCGTAGCCTGGTCGCTAAATATTACTGGCTGAATCCCCTTGCAGCCAGCAATGATCATACTCTGGAAATCAAGGTTGATGCTCTGTCAGGCGATCTATTAAGCTGTTTAAGAAATCAGCATGCAGCTATTATTTCAGAGCAAAGCTACAAAAACAGGAAACTCCTCAAACAAATTGGAGTTACTGAATTTTTAGCTGTTCCTATTCTCAGAAACAACCGCTTAAATGCTGTGTTATATGCTGATAACAAGTTTTCCAAAGCTCCGATAAAAATACAAACCCTGACAGAAATCTTCCCCATCGCTACTGAATTGGGATCTGCTTTGTATAACGCCAAACGTTTTGAACTTGAAAGAAGCAAAGCCGAATTAGACCCCTTAACCGGTCTGTCAAATAAACGTATGATTAAGGATTTTCTGGAAAAATATTTCACCAATCAACATAAAGAACCAGAAAAAATGGCTGTTGGTTTTCTGGATATTGACCACTTCAAAAAAATCAATGATGACTGTGGTCATCAAACAGGCGATGAGGCATTAAAAATTGTTGCTGATATTTTGCGTAGCCTTACCCGGGATGGTGATTTTATCGGTCGCTATGGCGGTGAAGAGTTTGTATTTGTACTGACTGACTGCAGCCTGAAAGGCGCTAGTCAATTTGCTGAAAGAATCCGTGCCGAAATTGAAGCAAAAGGCATCATACTCAAGCACAGATTCAACAACAATGAACTGACTGTCAGCATTGGTATCGCCATGTTTCAACGTCAACATAAACCCTATCAGGATTTAATTGCAGCTGCCGACAAAGCGATGTACCAGGCAAAAAACAGCGGTCGCAACAAGGTCGTTGTACAACATGAAACTTGAGTGTAAATTCAGATTTTTCAACATCAATACAAATTCCCTCAAGATTCCATGGTAACTGCCGATAAAACAGAACACCCGGTAAAAAAACGGTTGCAATAAATGAGACCTGAATAAAAAAACCTCTACACACCGTATTTTTCCTGGCTAAAAACTTCCAGTTACATTGACCCTACAGTATATTATGGACACGATAAAAATGCCCGGACCCATGCGTATAACCTGGGGCAGCTTAGGCTCCTGGTGGCTTTCCCACTTGATTCACCCAGGTTTTAACGCTATCGCCATCCTGTTTATTTGCCTGATTCCAGTCATTGCTGTGGAAATCTATTTTTTCATTCCTGCAAAAACAAAATTCACTCCCCAGGCATCTCCCGACTCAGATCAACCAACCACCACCTCAGAAGACCCGGCATAAACCACAATCCTCTGTATCCGATAGATTCTCGCGATTATCAAATATCCATATTTTTATTCAAAACCGATGATTTTCAGGTAAAATTATCGGTTTTTTAACCGAAATATCTTTATGTCCAGCTGTATTTTGTTTGTCAATCTCCTTAATGAATGGATTGGAAAAAGTATTGCCTGGCTTACGCTGGCTATGGTTGTAACCACTTTTTCGAGAGTCATATTACGTTATGCTTTTGACATAGACTGGGTTGCCATGCAGGAATCCGTTACTTACATGC
>CAYYSO010000138.1:0-5955 GCA_964474415.1 uncultured Methylomarinum sp.
TTGATTCTTCAACCACTTCAGTAGCCCTTTTTTGAGCAAGACTGACAATTTCCGCAGCCTGTTCTTTGGCTTCCCTAAGAACTTTTTTAGCTTTTTTCTCGGCCAGTTTAATCTCTTCCTGACCTTTTTCCGCAGCTGCAAGACCTTCAGCAATTTTGCTTTTGCGCTCTTCCAGGGCCTGCATTATAGGCGGCCAAATATACTTCATGGTAAACCATACCAGAAGTGTAAAGGTAATCATCTGCCCGATCAGAGTAGCATTGATACTCATGATGCTTTCCTCATAGTGCTGTTATTAATGGGTTTGGACTCAGCCTGCAGCAGACTGCACAGCAGCAAGGAACGGATTTGCGAAAGTGAAGAATAAAGCCATACCCACACCGATCATGGTTACCGCATCAAGCAAGCCCGCCACGATGAACATCTTAACCTGCAGCATAGGCACCAATTCCGGCTGACGAGCGGCGCCTTCCAGAAATTTCCCACCCAGCAGACCAAAACCGATTGCAGTACCAACAGCACCCAGACCTAAAATAATACCCACAGAAACAGCTGTTAAGCCTTGAACTTGAGCGATTAATGATGCGATTTCCATAAAATCTCCTAGTGTATAATTAAAGTTTAAAAATTTTAGTGATCTTCATGTGCCATGCTCATATAGACAATGGTCAAAACCATAAATATAAAAGCCTGCAATGTAATGATCAGAATATGAAAAATTGCCCACGGAAAGCTGAGCACCGGTTGTAATAAGGGTGGCAGTAATGCAATAAGAATAAAAATCAATTCGCCTGCATACAGATTACCGAACAACCGAAGTCCAAGAGAGATAGGCTTGGCTATTTCCTCAACCACTTTTAATAACAGATTAAAAGGCATCAGCCACGGCCCGAATGGAGTACAGGTTAATTCTTTGGCAAAACCGAAAATGCCTTTTACTTTAATGCTGTAAAAAATAATCAGGAAAAAAACGCTAAGTGATAAAGCAAACGTTCCATTAAGGTCGGTACTGGGTACCACACGCATGTATTCCATACCCATCAAACCAGCAATCAACGGCAACAAATCTACCGGAATCAAGTCCATGAAGTTCCACAGAAAAACCCAGCAAAATATAGTCAGACCCAGCGGTGCAATCAATTCGCTGCGCCCATGAAAAGTATCTTTCACCTGCCCATCAACAAACTCTACTAGCATTTCAGCTACGTTTTGCGTCAGATTTGGAATACCAGCCGTAGCTTTTTCCGCTTGTGATTTAAAAAACCAGACAAACAATCCCCCCAAAACTGCAGAAAAGAACAGGGTATCAAGATGAAAAGTCCAGAAACCTTCTCCCACAGTCAAAGGGGTCAAGTGATGAACAATATATCCTGTCGCTCCACCTTCGCTAGCCATTTTTCCTCACAATACAATTAATTACGCCATAATATCAGGGCAAACCAAAAAACAGACAACACTGCCAGGTAACCGATAAGCAGTGTTAATAAATTCAGATTGGGGATTTGAAAGACCATCGTAAACAATGCTGCTGTTAAAATAATTTTTGTCGATTCGCCCGTATAAAACGATCGAACTATTTTTTTTGCTTCCAGATTCCTGCTCAAAAACATTTTATAAGCAAAAAAACAGTTTGGCAGCAGAGCAATAACGCCCCCCATCGCGGGTGACAAGGCATTTATCCAACCACCCAGCATTAAAAATCCCGATGCTATCACCATAACAACTAGGGCCTGCAACAATAATATTTTTTTGACAGTAGAAAATTCATTTCTAGCTGCCATATCCTTCCCCATAATCATTTAGCAGAGGGATTATATCCAGCCAACTAACTGAACGCAAGAAAAGACCAATCATCTCAGCGCCCAATCCTGCTTTAAATCAAATAACTTCTTAATAACTCAGAGTTGAAAACAGCAAACCTATGACTGGTCTCAGACCATCGAGGCATAGATGTCGATGCGGGCCTGAATGACGGATAATTACTCTAAATGACATGGGTGTGGGTTATGTTATTCACGGCTTGTCTGACATCAGCCATAAGTCTGCTCTGCCAGCGAAAAATAATAAGTTACGATTAAGTATTAAATGGATAAATTACAATATTTAAGGTTAAACATTGATTCTTCTTGGATATACCTGAATTTCCGCATCTGGAATTTTAAAAACGCCTTTTTAAGGTTCTCAGCCTTCTTTGCAATGATCCATTACCTGATAGCTTGGATCAAAGCAATTTATCAATCAGAATGATGTTAATACTACCGTCTTTGCTTTATTATAATTGATAATTGCCGTGTTTCTGATAACTTTATGTACAATACCTTCCGCAGACTCCCGCCTATTAGGTAAAAAACAAACTGACACTCATTTTAAATAATGCAAAAAATACAGCTCAAGGAAAATGAATTGATTGTCGGTAAACCACTTCCTTGGCCTGTTTATGGTCATGACGGCGAATTGCTACTGAATAAAGGACAATCATTAAAAAATGAACAGCAAAAACATATTCTGCTGACCCGTGGACTCTTCAGAGAACCTAATGCCCAGGAAGCCCGGCAATTAGAAATACAGGAAAAGTTTTCTTTGTCCTCCCCTTTTAATGTTTTAGATGCAATCCGTCTTAATGTGACTCGCATCCTGGAGGATATGAGCAGTTCTGTAAACAGTGATTACAACCAACGCATCATCAAAGTTGCTACAGTCATCCAAAAACTCTGTTATGAAAATGCCGACGCTGCGTTAGGCGCTATTATTCTGGATCAACAAGCCCTTTATACGCATGTACACCCAATCATGTGTGCGCTGTTAACAGAGTTATTATTGCGTCGAAATAAAATTCCCGAACAAGATCGCCTGATTTATATAGCAGCCGCATTGACTCAAAATATCGGCATGCTGGAATTACAGGAAAGCTTAAGCAAACAATCCACCCCTTTGACTGAACAACAGCAAATTACCATAAGAAAACATCCCGAACTAAGCCGGGAAATACTTCAATTTCTGGGAATTAATGACAAGGAATGGTTGGAAACCGTACGAAATCATCATGAACGCCCGGATGGCTCAGGTTATCCTCGTGGTTTACAAGGTAATAATATCAACCTTTATGCCCGCCTGTTATCGCTGACTGACATTTATAGTGCGATGGTATTGCCGCGACAATACCGCGATGGTTACTTTGTCAAAAAAGCCCTGCGTGATATTTTTATGCAAAGAGGTGAAACAGTTGATAAAAATCTGGCTCAATTACTCATTAAAGAACTTGGCGTTTATCCTCCCGGAACTTACGTAAAACTGGCTAATGGAGATACTGCTATTGTTATTCGCCGCGGCGTCAAGCAAGCTAATTACCCCTTAGTTCTGAGTGTTCTCTCTCCTCGCGGAGCGCCTTACAAAAATCCACAACATAAAGATACCAAGTTTCAGGATTTATATGGCATTATTGAAGTTGTTCCAAAAATTGATAATCTGAAACTGGATAGAAATCAGATCTGGGGATTAGGAAAAAAATAACCCGGCAATATTTCTATTAAGAGTTTAGACTTATATTTATACATCTGAACAGAGTTTTTTAACAATGGAATTTAAAGACTATTATAAAATCATGGGAGTTGACCGTGATGCAACAAAAGATGAAATAAAACGCGCCTATCGTAAACTGGCACGAAAATACCATCCGGATGTCAGTAAAGAAGTGAATGCCGAAGCCCGTTTTAAAGAAGTCGGCGAGGCTTATGAAGTTTTAAAGGATGATGAAAAGCGAGCTGCCTATGATCAACTAGGCAGCCAATGGAAAACCGGACAGGAATTCAATCCCCCACCGGACTGGAATCAGGGTTTTGAATTTCATAGTGAAGGTTTTACCAAAGCTGATACCTCTAAATTCAGCGATTTTTTTGAATCACTGTTTGGTGGCGGTTTCAGCAGACATGATTTCCAATCGGAACATTTTCATGCACGAGGCGAGGATACTTTTGCCAAAGTATTCATCAATCTGGAAGATGCTTATCATGGAGTCACCCGCACAATTAACCTACGTAACACAGTCATTGGTAAAAATGGTAAGCCGCAATTAAAAACCCGCAGCTTAAATGTACATATCCCCAAAGGCATACGTCAGGGACAACACATTCGCCTGGCTGGCCAGGGAAGCCCGGGTAGCGGTAAAGGTAACCCTGGGGATCTTTATTTACAAATTGAATTTAATCCTCATCGTCTTTATCGTGTAGACGGTAAAGACATTTTTCTGGATTTACCGGTAACCCCGTGGGAGCTTGCATTGGGAGCAACCGTCAAAGCACCTACTCCGAATGGTACGGTCGATTTAAAAATACCGGCCAGTACCCAATCAGGAAAAAAATTGCGTCTGAAAGGCCGTGGCATTCCCGGTAAGCCGGCAGGTGATCTGTATGTTGTATTACAAATTACTCTGCCATCAGCAGAAAGTGAACAAGCTAAAACTTTGTATCGGGAAATGCAGGAAAAACTAAAATTTAACCCGCGTGCCGGGCTGGGGGTATAAATGACAAATCAATCTTATATTCTGGAAGGGGTTATTCTGGAAGAAGAAATTGAATTTACTCTGAGTGATTTGAGTCAGGCTTGTTGCGTTCACAGTGAATGGATCATAACCCTGATAGATGAAGGTATTCTTGATCCAAGCGGCGGCAGAAATGCTGCTGACTGGCGTTTCAGTGGCGATCATTTAAAACGCATTCGTACTGTTCAACGTCTGCAACAGGATCTCGGCGTCAATCTGGCCGGCTCTGCTTTAGCTCTGGAATTGCTGGATGAAATTGATACTTTGAGAGCTCGCTTAAAGGCACTTGAAGATACTGAATAACTATTTTATTGCCCGGATCAGCTTAACCATATCGCTGCCGGCAGGGTCTAGTAAAACTTTATTAAAAGCGCAAGCCTGTACATTTTTTACCGTCTGCCTGTTAATATTAGCGCCAACCAAGGATCTAACCAGTGGATTCATCAGATTCATCATTGCCGCCATTGCTCTGTTAGAGCTGAGGACATGTTCCAGCAATAATACCTGACCACCAGGCTTACATACTCTGAACAATTCCTGCAACCCTTTTTTCGGTTGTGGTACCGAACAAAACACAAATGTACCAATCACAGTATCGAAACTGTTATCAGCATAATCCAAAGATTCTACATCCATTAATTGCAAATCAACATTGATACCCTTACGATAGCGTTTTTTTTCCGCCTGTAGTAACATTTTTTCGCTAAAATCAATCGCGGTAATCCGAACGTCCCGGGGGTACATAGGAAAGTTTTTACCCGTGCCGACACCCACTTCCAGAATATCCGGCCCTGTGGCTTTATTCCACAGAATTTGACGCCATTGATGAAAAAACAGTCCTTCGAGAAAGCCTTCCAATCCATCGAAATAAGGAGCGATACGGTCATAGCGTTGTCTGGTTTTTTCGTTGTCTATCGGCATGGTGTAAAAGCTAATTAAAGGGTAACTACTCAGCGTATTTAACTGAACGACAAGTCTTTAATATCAGTTACTTGTGGAAGAAGTGTATGTGGCATGGATGCCACATTCAAGCCTACATGGATGTATTCACGGCGCCTTCTGGAGTAAGTGACTGATATTAAAGACGTATATACGCTGAGTAGTTACATTAAAGGTATAAAACTTTGTTGTCGAATTTATCCGTTCCCATGCAAAAGTATCACTGCCATTAAGTTAAAAAAATGTGCAGATAAATCCGTATCTACACCATTTAACGTCAATAAAACAGGCTTAATTTAATGACAATGATGCGAGGGCGTCGGAATGTGGTATAACCTCGACTTTTTTTAGTTGGTTGAAAATTCTTTAATCCTCAAGCTGTTGAATACCATCCAGATACCATTTTGGCTGGATACTGCTTTTTGGTTTTATGAAATGCCAGACCTCTATAACCTGTTCAGTCTGTTTATCGGTATTTT
>CAYYSO010000139.1:0-5852 GCA_964474415.1 uncultured Methylomarinum sp.
CTATTGTCCGGGTTGGGCGTGATCATATTAATATTGGTGGTGCGTTACCAAAGCGCAGTTAAAGCCATGCAAACATTGTTACCGGCTATTTTATCCGCAATTATAATTTTAGGCTCATGGGCCTTAACCGGCGCCGTTGTCAGTTTTCTGCATCTGGTTGCTTTCCTGTTGGTCGTGGCTATTTGTGTGGATTACGGGATTTTTTACCAGGAAAACCGCGGTGGCCGGATTACCTTAACCTATCAGGCTATGGCCGCGTCGATGTTAACCAGCGCTTTGGCTTTTGGCAGTCTGGCCGCGGCCGAAAGTTCCTCGCTAAAAATTCTGGCGAGTGTCGTTTCGCTGGGGGTGGTTCTGGGGTTCTTGTTTTGTCCAATCGTTATCAGACATAATGTAATCAAGAATAGGAGATAGCAGTCAATGGAAAGTACAGCGCAAATTATTTGGGGAATGCTCTTCGGAGCAATCGGTTTAGGGTTTTTTGTTTATGGCAAAAAACAAAAGGCAATAGTGCCTTTTGCAACAGGTATGGCTTTATTTGTTTTCCCGTATTTCATGGCAGATGTATATCAACTTGTTATTGTAGGCGCTGGGTTGGTGGCTTTACCCTATTTTGTGAGAATTTAAGTTTAATACATCCGATGCCGGAATAGCCAGGATGCGCAACTCAAGGTCACTATACCAATTAGCGCCAAGGGCCAATATTGTGCAAACAAAACTTCCGCCGGCAAGCCTTCAAGAAAAACGCCCCGTACAATGATTAGAAAATAACGCAAGGGATTAATCAGGGTTAAATTCTGAACCAGTGGTGGCATATTAGCAATAGGCGTGGCAAACCCAGACAGTATAATCGCCGGGACAATAAACAGAAAAGCCCCTAACAGTCCCTGCTGTTGGGTGACGGCCAGTGATGAAATCATCAGTCCAACACCGATGACTGAAAACACAAACAAGACCACACCCAGATATAATGCAGCCAGACTTCCCGTCAGTGGCACTTCAAACCAGAAAGAGGCCATAAAAATAATAAATGAGGCTTCAACCACGCCGATAATCAATCCCGGTACGGCTTTACCTATTAATATCTGTAAGGGGATAAGCGGTGTCACCAGCAGTTGATCAAAGGTGCCCTGCTCGCGTTCCCGGGCAATAGATAAAGCGGTAACGATAATGGTAACGACCAGAGTCAACAGTCCGACAATGCCGGTGACAATAAACCACTGACTTTCCAGATTGGGGTTAAACCAGGCTCTGACTCGTAACTGTGCCGGTGGCAAGGTCAAATGATGTTGTTTGGCCCAATCCAGATTAAAAGTCGCCAGGATGCTTTGCATATAGTTCAGGGCGATTAATGCGGTATTGGAATCTCGACCGTCGATTAAAATCTGTAATACCGCCGGTTGTTTTCCCAGCGCCAGATCGCGGCTGAAGTGTTGTCCAATATGCACAACCGCCAGAACTTTTTTTTCATCCAGCGCTGGTGCAATCTGTTGCTGATGAGTGATGGTCAAGGTGTTGGTAAATGCGTGTGAAGCACTGAAGCGTTCAATTAAATCCCGGGAAGCAATACTGCGATCTTCATTATAGATGGCTAGCGGAATTTGATTCAGGTCGAAAGTTGCGGCGTAACCGAACACGAATAACTGGATAATCGGTGGGCCGATCAATACAAAGCGACTTTTCTTGTCTTTCACCAGAGCTAGAAACTCCTTGATAATTAATGCCAATATCATGCTTTACTCCAGTCTTTTCGGGGCTTTTTTGACCGCCAGTGTTAAAAACAGTGTCCCCATTAACAGCAATGCTCCGGCATTGGGCAGAATAACGGCCCAAATATTGCCGGCGAGAAATACTGTTTGCAAAATGGCGACAAAATAGCGGGCGCCGACCAGATAGGTAAAAAACTGTGCGGCTGCCGGCATACTGTTAATATCAAAAATAAAGCCAGATAATATAAAAGCAGGAAGAAAGGTCACGATAATGGCAATTTGACCGGCTACAAACTGGTTTTTTGAGACGATGGAAATCAACAGTCCCATACCCAGCGCCACCAGTAAAAACAAGGTTCCTGTGAGTAACAAAATCCACAATGAACCGCGTAACGGTACGTCAAACAGAAATACGGCCATGGCAATTGACAATACCATACCGCCCATACCCAACAGATAATAGGGAATCAACTTCCCCAATAATACTTCACTCAAGGTGACTGGAGTTGCAATCACCGCTTCCAAAGTACCACGCTCCCATTCCCTCGCCATCACCAGAGCGGTTAACAGGGCGCCGATTAAGGTCATAATGACAGCGATCAGGCCAGGTACCAGAAAATATTTACTGAGGATGGCGCTGTTATACCAGATTCGCTGTTCAACAATAACCGGCTTTGACAATGAAATACCGCGCACTGTCGTCAAATGAGTCAGCCATTCATTCCAGGCGCCTTGTACATAGCCTGAAATCAAACGAGCGGTGTTGGCATCCACGCCATCGACAATCACCTGGATAGCCGGGGACTTTTGTTGGAATAATTCACGACTGAAATCCTCACGCAGGCGAATGATGGCCTTGATTTTTCTATGCTGCATGGCTTTTTTGGCCGCCGCCATGTCAACATAATGACGGGGCTGGAAATATTCGGAGCGTTCAAATGCGGCGCTAAAACTGGTTGTTTCAGGTGTGGTTTTGTCAATGACCCAGCCAACCGGCACATGCGTGGCATCCAGGGATACGCCATAGCCAAACAGTAATAGCAGCACAACCGGTAGCACAAAAGCAATAGCCAGGCTACTCGGGTCACGCCAGACTTGTAAAAATTCTTTAATGATAAGTCCTTTAAGGCGCATGCGTTTGTTGATCATGACTGTTTAGCCTCTATTAACCGGATGAAGGCATCTTCCATGGTCGGATTGGGTAAGTCCTTTGAACAGACTTGCTGTTTAACCTCAGCGGGTGTCCCGGCGGTCAGGATATCACCTTCCATCATAATAAGCAGATGATCACAATATTCAGCCTCTTCCATAAAATGGGTGGTCACCAATACAGTGACGCCACTGGCAGCCAGTTGATTGGTCCGATTCCAGAATTCCCGTCTGCCTAAAGGATCCACCCCCGAAGTCGGTTCATCAAGAAACAGAATTTCAGGTTCATGCATTAATGCACAGGCCATGGCCAATCGTTGTTTATAACCTAACGGCAAATTGCCGCTGATAGCGTCTTGCTCGGCTTCCAGTTCAAATTGTTGTAATGCCCATTGGATGCGTTGCCTGCGTTGCTGGTTACGTAACCCGTAAACGCTGCTAAAAAAGGCCAGATTCTGATTGACGCTTAAATTGGCATACAGGGAAAATTTTTGTGACATATAACCGATTCGTGCCCGGGCCTGTGCTGCAGCTGTTCGCAGGTCAACGCCAGCCACCCGCAATTGACCGCTGCTGGCGGGTAATAATCCGCACAGCATTCGGAAGGTAGTGGTTTTACCGGCGCCATTGGCACCCAGCAAACCGAAAATTTCACCCCTGTTTACGCTAAAATGCAGTTTCTTGACAGCCTGAAAATTACCGAACCAACGGTCAACGCCATCGACACGAATAACCACTTCATCAGCATCAAGGGGCAACTGTTTTTTGGCTGGAGTGTTCGGCGGCGAAGATGTATTACCACGACGTTCTTTTAACAGAGCAATAAAAGCATCTTCCAGTCGCGGTTCCGTCGGTGTCAACTTAAGGTTTTCAATATCAAGTCGGCTATCAGTTTCACTGACCACACGAACCTGATCACCCTGAATGACAGCATCGACAACTCCGGGTTGCCCGGTCAGGCTGTTTTGCAAGGCGCGGTTGGTAAGATCGGAACTGCGGGTCAGAAAACTGCGACCTTGCATTCTATTTTTGAAAAAATCCGGGCGGTTATGATCCAGCAACTGGCCTTCATCCAGCAGCACGACTTCACTACAACGTTCGGCTTCATCCAGATAGGCTGTACTTAAAATCACCGTCATGCCGTTGGTGCTGACCTGATGCTCAATAATACTCCATAATTCTCTGCGGGAAACCGGATCAACTCCGACGCTGGGTTCATCCAGCAACAACAGTTTGGGCTGACTGAGCAAGGTACAGGCTAATCCCAGTTTTTGCTTCATACCACCGGACAAACGTCCGGCCAGTCGCTGGGTAAAAGGCGCCAGCCCCGTCATTCGGGTTAATTCCTGAAAACGCTGTTGCCGTTCCAAAACACTGACACTATGCAAATCGGCATACAAATTCATGTTTTCAGCGACACTGAGATCTTCGTACAAACCGAAGCGTTGCGGCATATAGCCGATCAATTCATGAATCTGGTTAACCTGATGCTCACTGTCATAGCCGAATACAGTGGCGGTACCGGAATCAGCCAGCAATAAACCGGCTGCCAGCCTTAATAGTGTTGTTTTACCAGCCCCATCGGGCCCTACCAGGCCGATGACAGCGCCTTTAGGCACAGTTAGCGATACATTTTGCAACGCCTTGACGGTACGCTGCCCCACCGTGAACGATTTTTCAATTGCTTGAAACTCAAGTGCATTTTCGGAGTCGCTCATAGCTCACTCCACACAAGGTTTTTTGCCGCTATGATCACTGCTTGATGTTAAAGGGATGTGAACGGTTACCGGCATACCGAGACGCAATTCATTTTGTGGATTACAGGCATAAACCCGAACCTGATAAACCAGACTGGTGCGAAGTTCCGGGGTTTCAACCGTTTTTGGCGTAAATTCTGCTGCCGGTGAAATAAAACCAACCCAGCCGTCGTAAACCTTGCCAGGGTAACTGTCTGTTAAAATCTGTACGGCCAACCCGTATTTTAATTGACCTAGCTGATTTTCAGGCACATAGACTCTGGCCCAGACCGGGTCGATAAGCGCTAGTGTGAAAACCGGCGTACGATTGTCCGCCATATCGCCGGGTTCCAGAATTCTGTCTTGAATAATACCTTTGGATGGCGCATAAAGATGAGCATCCTGCCAGGTTTTTTTAGCCAGTTTAAGAGCGCTTTCATTGACTTTTAACAAGGCTTTCGCCTCGCTAATATCTTCTTTTCGCGGTCCGAGAACGGCAAGCGCATGTAATTCCTTTAAAGCCTGCAATTTTTGCCGGTCAGCGTCTAATTTGGATCGGGCGCGATCAACGGATTCAATCGATGTCAATCGTCTTTTCACCAGCTTTTTCAGTCGATCATATTCTTTTTTGTCATAGAGTACATCGGCATTTATTGCCAACACATCGTCATGTGCTTTGCGAATATCTTCAGGACGTGAACCGGTTACCAATCTCGATACTACCTGCCGTTGAGCTTCAGTTTTTGCTTCGGCGCTATCAATCGCGTACTGAAAACGATCCAGATCCTGTATTGCCAGCAATTGTCCCTTAATAACCCGGTCACCTTCCTTGACTTTCATTTCAGCGATATGTTCGGGGTCATGAAAGGTCAACTCAACCTGGCGAATATCAATATTGCCATACAACGTTAAACTGGATTCATCGTTTGTTAACTTAGAGGTAAAGCGCCAGATGCCAAATGTAAGTCCGGCAATGGCGATAGCGATTAAAATTATTTTAAGCGGTTTAGGCATTTTATGATTCCGGTTAATTATCCTGGAAAAGACCAGTTGGATATGAAGGCTGGTATTAACACGGCCCATGCGGTGTGGTTTTACAGCGTTCTGTTGACATTTTATCGGCAACTTTCATGCAAGGCGGGCTTTGTTGTAAATGCCGGATGGCTGTTAGTGTGTCATTGAGCAGTTTATCCGCCAGATCACGACTGAAGTTTTCTTTAATCACCATTCGCAATACCACGATATGTTCTGCATTAGG
>CAYYSO010000140.1:0-5837 GCA_964474415.1 uncultured Methylomarinum sp.
TATCCAGAATTCCAAAATCCATTCGTGAAGGCAGTTTGGCGCTGGGGGCGACCAGGGTGGAAACCTTGTGGCGTACAGTGTTACCTATGGCCAGCCCTGCTATTATGACCGGTTTAATTTTGGCGGTAGCCCGTGCGGCTGGCGAAGTGGCGCCATTGATGCTGGTCGGGGTGGTGAAATTGGCGCCGACGTTGCCTGTGGATGGTAATTTCCCGTATGTACATTTGGAACGAAAATTTATGCATCTGGGGTTTCATATTTACGATGTCGGCTTTCAGAGTCCTAATGTGGAAGCAGCCAGACCACTGGTCTATGCAACCTCATTGTTGTTGGTGCTAGTCATAATTGGTTTGAATATGTTTGCTATCAATATCAGAAATCATTTGCGGGAAAAATATCGCGCGTTGGAAAATTAAGGAACGCGCACGGAATAAGTTGGGTAATTGGCGTAGGATTTTTATTTGTATTCAAGGCGCAACGGAGGGCGCATAGTGAGCTATGTAACCGGAGTTGCAACGCCGAAGACGGATAAAAAAACAAGCAAGTTGTTCAAGTTATTCCGTGCACGTTCCTAAGCATCGCTATTGATAAATTGAGAAAAAATGACAATGACAACAGAACAAACACGTACTCATGCGATTGATATTAATTCACTGACGCGTCATAGTGAGGTGAAAACCAGGGAAGTTCCTGAAACCTGTCTTAAAGTCGAAAAAATGGATTTATTTTACGGTGAAAAACAGGCTTTGCACGGGATTAATATGGAAATGCCGAAAAAAAAGGTGACGGCGTTTATTGGTCCGAGTGGTTGCGGTAAATCGACTTTACTGAGAAGCATTAATCGAATGAATGATCTGATCGATTCAGTCAGAATTGAAGGGAAAATTCTGCTGGATGGCGAAGATATTTACGATAAATCCGTTAATGTGGCTGATTTGCGTAGACGGGTGGGTATGGTATTCCAGAAGCCCAATCCATTTCCCAAGACTATTTATGAAAATGTTGCCTATGGCTTGAGAATTCAGGGTATAAATGATCGTCGAACACTGGATGAAACCGTGGAGCGATCGTTACGTGGCGCGGCATTATGGGATGAAGTCAAAGACCGTTTGAATGACAATGCCCTGGGTATGTCCGGAGGTCAGCAGCAAAGACTGGTGATTGCCAGGGCCATTGCTATTGAACCTGAAGTTATGTTGCTGGATGAACCTGCTTCGGCTCTGGATCCGATTTCAACTCTGAAAATTGAAGAGTTGATTAATGAGTTGAAAGAAAAGTACACCATTGTCATTGTGACTCATAATATGCAGCAGGCGGCCAGGGTTTCCGATTACACGGCTTTTATGTATATGGGGGAATTAATTGAATTTGGTGGAACCAATGAATTATTTACCAACCCTAGAAAAAAACAGACAGAAGATTACATAACCGGAAGATACGGTTAAAAGGCGTAGAGACTATGGATAATAAAAAAATCGGACAACATATTTCCCGTCAGTTCAATGAGGAAATGGAAGATATCCGTAATAAAATACTGACGATGGGCGGATTGGTTGAGCAGCAGATTGAGCTGGCCGCCAAATCATTTATGTCTTGTGATATGGAATTGGCAGAAAAAGTGATTCAGCAGGATGATCTGGTGAATAATCTGGAAATGGATATTGATCAGGAATGTACTGAAATTCTGGCAAAAAGACAGCCGACAGCATTTGATTTGAGAATGTTGATTGCTACGATAAAAGCCATTACCGATTTAGAGAGGATTGGTGATGAAGCGGCCAGAATTGCCAAAATGACGATTCGCCTGGAAAATACTGAATATTATCATGAGCAGTATCACGAAATTCAGCATTTGCTGGAAATGGTGAAGGATATGCTGCATGCATCTCTGGATGCTTTTGCCAGGACAGATCTTAAGGATGTCGTGTCAATTACCAGTCAGGATCAAAAAGTAGACCGTGAATATGTGAGTATCATCCGTCAGTTGATCACCCGAATGATGGAAGATCCCAGACACATTACCCGTACGCTGGATATATTGTGGGTTGCACGGGCACTGGAAAGAATTGGAGATCATTCCTGTAATATCTGCGAACATGTTATTTATATGGTAAAAGGCGAAGATGTTCGTCATATAAGTCTGGATGAACTGGAAAAAGTGATGGAGCAGTAACTCTCGAGTACCCTGATAGAACCGAAGCTTCTTTTTAAAAACTGCTTTCAAGACAAATAAAGATATTCTTTTCTCAAGATATATCGCATAATTTCCTTAAATACCAAGCAGGAGTTTCAGTATGGGAAGATATGACCAGACGGAGCAGCAAACATCCAAGGCTTTGATTATTACAGTCATTACCTTGATAGTGATTGCCGCACTACTTACCGGATTATATTTAGGGCGTACTAAAAAGGTAAGTCAAGATGACGCAGTGCAGCAATTGACTTTGCCAAAGGCAGGACAGATAGCAACTACAGACAATTCGGCAGCAATAACAAAAACTGAACAGTCGTCAGCAATATTCCCTGCAACTGAGGAAGTTGAGCGGAAAGTTATCAATGTTAGACAACGAATAGATTTACCGCCTTTGAGTGAAAGTGACCCTCTTTTTCGCCAGGAAATAGAAAGACTTTCTCTCGATTTTAGATATGAATTAACAGCACCCCATTTGCTGGAAAAATATCTACAGCTTGTCAACGATTTTTCACAAGGTCAAAGGGTTGCCAAGCACATGCGCTTTTTGCGCTTACGGGAACCGTTTCTGGTAGAAAATGATGAGCAGGGTGGTTGGTTTATTGCTCAACGCAGTTACCACCGATATGACCGTCTGGCACAAGCTTTTGCGGCTATAGATACAGATCTGGCAATCAAGATTTATCAGAAATTAGAACCGCTAATGTTGCAGGTATTTGCTGGATTTGGCTATCCGGAAACCTATCATTTACAGGATATTTTTCAAAAAGCTGCAGCTGAAATTATTTCTGCGCCAGTTATTGAAGGACGGATTGCGGTTGTCAGACCATCAGTTGATTATAAATTTGCCGATAAAAAGTTGGAAGCGCTAAACCCGGTTCATAAACAGATGCTCAGAATGGGGCCGGATAATACTCAAATGATACAGAAAAAATTACGCGAATTGGTTGAACGGTTTGTGCAAATGAATAAAGAGTAGAGGACGTTGATACACTCCTCGAGCGGTTATTGGCATTCAAGACGATGCAGGTGCGAATTCATTCGTACCTGCATGGGGTAAAAGCTGCTGGAAAGCTCGCGCTCTGAGTTTCCCTATACTTTTGGTAAACTTGTTTCCGAGTTCAGCAATAAAACTTGTCGAAGTAGGATTTTTAATGCATATATTGCCACCACATAAATGACTGCATATTGTAGATAAGGTGGATAATATTGCAGGAAGCGGAGACTGTATTCACTCCAGTCGAGAACAGGGTATTTATCAGAAAGCAGATAAAAACTACCGTTGGAAATTAAAAAGGCCAGTGATATCGTCGTCACAAGCACGACAAGTCGTATGCACAGATGTGAAAATTTCAGATCATTAAATTTTTTACTATATTGTCCTCCAAACCATACAGCCGCATAGGTTGGAATCAAAAAGACATAAGCCGGAGATATGCAAAAGTCACTGACCCCGAATTGGCTGATGGCCAGGTAATCAATTAATCCCGCTTCCAACAGCAAAATCATAAAAAGTGTCATGCCACTAAACCATAAACCGGCCAGAAAAAATACTGCCAGCGATGCATCGGGCAGTGATAGCGCACTGCCGAAATGATGAAAGCGAGTAGCGGCCATTAAAGTTATTAGGGCAATGATACCCGGTTGTGAAAGTAGTGTTCGGTGGGCTTGCCATTGAATCAAGTTCATAATATTTCTCCCATGGGGTAAAGCGAGTTTAAAAGTCAACTATATTATTCTTAGTGGTATTCGTTCAGCACCAACCTGGCTTTTAATCGTTCCCATGCATCAGTATCACAGCCATTAAGTTAAGCCATTTTGTTAAATTTGGTGTGGGCTGTAGGTGCGGATTTATCCGCACAGTACGAATCTGTCGCACCTACATCTGACTCGGTTTGTCCTAACCTAATGGCAGTGATGTTCAAACGTGGGAACGAGGCCGTTTAATTATTATAATGGATTGAAACAAAAAAGTTTCTATCAGCTGTATTGTAAGTGTCAACTAATTGATATTGTTTATCAAGCAGATTATTCAGTTTGGCTCTGAGAGCCCAGTTTTTATTGAAATGGTAGGCCGCGCGCAGGTCAACGGTAACAAAGCCGGCGACTTTAGTGTTGTTACTGCTATCGTTAAAATTATCACCGCGGGTCATCACTGTTGAACCTATATCAAGCGGGCCGAATGACCGGGAAAGGTCGTAGGTCAATATTTTTTCAGCTCTACGCGGAAGCCTCAGATTAGTGGTTCTGTCTTTGGGGCTTAAAAACTGAAATCCCAGTTTATTGTTGAAGCCCCATATTTCTGTGTTGATTTCTGCTTCAATGCCGTCAATTTGCGCTTTATTGGTATTCTCAGGGCTGAAGCCTGAAGTCACTGGATTAAATTGCCAGACAATAAGGTTGTCAATATTGGTGTGATAAGCGCGAAATTCCCATTGAAGCGAGGCGTGATCACCTGCCAGGCCAACTTCGAATGTCGTTGATTCTTCTGGTTGTAAATGGGGATTTCCCTGGCTGCCGAAAGAATTTGGAAAGTAAAGGTCGTTAAATGTCGGCGCTTTAAAGGCATTTCCAAAATTAGCAAAGGCGCTTAGGCCATAATCCCAGTTAAAGCGCCAGCCAAAACTGCCGGTGACATAATCGCCAAATGCTTCGTTTGTATCCCAGCGTAATGCGGCGTTGATAAAATGACGACTAAACAGGCGGCTGTGCAACTCGCCAAAAACTCCGCCGTCATAGCGGGAATTTTGTGCGAAATTGGTGGTGCTGCTGACTTCGTCAAGGCGGAAATCAGAACCTAAGAGCAGTTGATGATCTTCGTGTAATTGCACCTTGTTTAACCAACTGATATTCCATCGGGTGGTGTCAAAGCGGCTGGAAAGCGAACCGTCAGTTTTGAAATTGTTATTATCATCACGACTTTGTCCCAGACGTAAAGTAGTATGCCAAATATCGGTTATGTCCATACTGCCCTGCAGGCCAACTACCTGATTGACAAATTCAAGTTTGTTGGTGAATCCGTCAAAATCAGTTCTACCCTCAGAACGGGTGAAAAAGGCTTCTATTTCGGTGTTATTTTCAAAGGTATGACCGATTCTGGCATTTAAACCGGTATTATAATAACCGTCTTTATCCGGCTGGTTAATGCCGAAAATACCCGTTGTTGGCTGACGGGCGTCAAACCCCTGGGTATTGATATGCGATGCCGATAAGCTGTACCAGGAGTTATTCCATCTACCGCTGATTGAACCGGATGTTTGCAGGGTATCATAAGTACCGCCTCCTGCATCAAGGGTGATACTGGGTTTTTCAGTCTGTTTGCCTTTGCGGGTGAATATTTGAATTACGCCGCCAATGGCTTCGGAACCCCATAGGCTTGATTGCGGGCCGCGAATGATTTCCACCCGCTCGATCTGGTCAATGGACAGGTATTGAAATGGCGTTGTTCCCAGAGTTACCGAACCGACTTTAATGCCGTCTATCAGTACCAGGAGATGATCTGAATTGGTGCCGCGCATAAATATACTGGTGGTCTTGCCAAGGCCGCCGTTTTGCGTCATATCAATGCCGGTGGTGCGTTTGAGTAATTCAGGCAGGGTGTTGACCTGATATTTCTCAATGTCTTTACGGGTATAAACAGTGGTTG
>CAYYSO010000141.1:0-5772 GCA_964474415.1 uncultured Methylomarinum sp.
TTGATTGTGACAGCGAACAAAGCGTACAGGATGCGGCTGAAGCAGCAGGTTTTTTGCTACCGGCCATTTGTAAAGAAGGCGGCTGTGGGACCTGCCTGGGAACCTGTCATGATGGTGACTACCAGCTTGGCAGTTACAGCAAGGCTGCTCTGCCGGACGAAGCGCTTGCTCACGGCGAAGTATTGTTATGCCGGACTTATCCCAAAGAGCCGTTACAGCTTTCAGTTCCTTATGATGCCGGGCGCATTCAGCATAACCTGAGTCCACCCCGCGACGCCGAAATTGTCAGTATTGAAACCATAGCCGACCGGACAATATGTTTACTTCTGCAATTACAGGAAGATCAGGAAACCGGTCTGGGGTTTGAATTTGAACCCGGACAATATGTAGAACTGGAAGTGCCTGATCAAGACCTGAAGCGAGCGTACTCCATCGCCAACACCCCGAACTGGGAAGGAAAACTGGAATTTTTGATTCGCTTGCAACAAAACGGCCGATTTTCACAGTTCCTGCAACAGGCAAACAGTGGCGACCGCTTACGGCTACATGGCCCGTCAGGGGTATTTGGAATACAGTCGCAAAGTCTTAACCCACGCTGTCTTATTGCCGGTGGTACCGGACTGGCGCCTTTTATATCCATTCTGCGACGCATGGCGGAATGGGGCGAAGATTATCCGACACATTTGTTTTTAGGCGTAAATCATGAAGCGGAAATCATGTGCCTGGAAGAATTAACCGCATTGCAGCAAAGCCTGTCACAATTAACCGTACAAATCTGTGTCTGGAAACCTGTTGACAACTGGAATGGCTTTACCGGCACACCAGCCGATGCTTTACAGATCTATCTTGAGCAAAACACAATCAAACCAGATATTTATTTATGCGGCCCACCGATATTAGTTGAAACAGCGACTGATATTGCTCTGCAAGCCGGCGTTCAGGAAGATCAAATTTACAGCGAACGTTTTGTTTCTTCTTAAATATATTTCGCGCAACAATTGTTGCGCGATTACTTCAACCTACCATTCATGACATCCGTATCATTCAGAGCAAATATCTGACCATATAAGTTCTGAAAAACATCCATTCCTTTTACACTTATCGCATTTCAAAATTCAGTTTTTACACTATTCATATCTATTCACAAGGCAAAACCAATTAGGCCCAAAACTTTGAGTATAATTTTCCATAACAGCTGTTAAAAAGCTGTTATATTTCCAACTTAAAAGTTGTGGATAAGATGTGTTGAAAAAATAGGACTTCACTTTTCAACAACTTGTCCACAACTTTACCAAACAAAATAAACATCTTTTAGAGATAAATAGATTGTTGAATTTATTAAATGAATTAAGCTTATCCACAGATTGCTTCTGCTCTAATAGTAATAATAAAATTAAAAATATAATTTTGTTATTATTACACTAGTAGTTGGTCATATAATGGCTGTCCCACATCTTAATCACTTTTTGTAATCTACATGAGCTCTATCTGGAACAATTGCCTTGCTAAACTTGAACACGAAATTCCGTCTAGCGACCTCAGTACCTGGATCAGACCTTTACAAGCATTAGAAAGTGGCGATACTTTAAAGTTACTTGCTCCCAATCGGTTTATTATTGAACATGTGAAACAGCATTATTTGCCTAAAATTGAGGATGCTGTGTATGAGTTTTCCAATGGAACTTTGGTATTAAAGTTTGAAATAGGCAGTAAAAAAGCACCGGCAATTAAAACACCCACTAGCGTTGCTAAAACGCCTGTCCAGAAAAAGAAGCTCCCCAATTTTCTGAATAAAGCATTTACCTTCGATAGTTTTGTAGAAGGAAAGTCAAACCAACTGGCCAAAGCGGCCTCGATACAGGTTTCTGAAAATATTGGCAAAGCCTATAACCCGTTATTTATATATGGCAGTTCCGGTTTAGGTAAAACTCACTTAATGCATGCCATCGGTAATGCCGTGCTGGAACAGAACGCATCGGTACATATCGTTTATCTGCATTCAGAAAAGTTTGTTCAGGATATGGTTAGAGCGTTACAACAAAACACCATCAATAATTTTAAAGAGTATTATCGTAATATCGATATTCTGTTGATTGATGATATTCAATTTCTGGCAGGGAAGGAACGTTCACAGGAAGAGTTTTTTCATACCTTCAATAATTTGCTGGATAAAAAACATCAGGTTGTTTTAACCTGTGATAAATATCCCAAGGAAATTGATGGCCTCGAAGACCGTTTAAAATCACGTTTTGGCTGGGGATTACCGGTGGCTATCGAACCACCTGACCTTGAAACCCGTGCCGCTATTTTGATTAAAAAAGCCAAGCTGGTGAATGTTGAATTAAATCAGGAAGTCGCTTTTTTTATCGCCAAACGCATTCCTTCCAATGTTCGAGACCTGGAAGGTGCGTTAAGGCGAGTTGTGGCTAATTCACAATTTACCGGCCGGGAAATAACAGTGGATTTTACCAAGGAAGCTCTGCATGATTTGATTTCATTACAGGATAAACTGGTTAATATCGATAATATACAAAAAACGGTTGCGGAATATTTCAAAATCAGAGTTGTGGATTTATCCTCCAAAACTCGTAAACAATCCATTACCCGCCCCAGACAAATAGCTATGTCATTAGCCAGAGAACTTACTTCACATAGTTACCCGGAAATCGGTGATGCTTTTGGCGGCCGTGATCACACAACGGTTATTAATGCTTGTAAACGCATTGCTAAATTAAAAGACAGTGACGTAAAGGTCTCTGAAGATTATCAGAACCTGTTGAGAACTCTGTCACATTAGCAACTTAAAAGCTGTGGATAAGCTGTGTTGGTTGTAATACTTAAAGTTATCCACAGCTTTACAAACAATTAATACTAGGCTTTATAAACATTGTTATAACAGAACCAAGTAATTAATTTATCATTAAATTTTAGATTTATCCACAGATAATGGATAAGCTAATAGTAGTAATAAATAAAAAATATATTTTATGAAATTTATTATTAATAAAGAGCAACTTTTAACACCACTACAGCAAATTGTCAGCGTAATTGAAAAAAGACAAACAATGCCGATTCTTTCCAATGTGTTAATCAACGCGAGTGAAGACAGTGTGATATTGACCGGAACTGATCTTGAAATTCAGATTATTGCTAAAATTAATTTACATCCAGAAGAACCCGGATCTATTACTGTTTCGGCAAGAAAATTTCTTGATATTTGTCGTTTGTTTCCTAATGATGCTGAAATCATCTGTGAACTGCAAGATGATAAAGTTAAAGTGTTATCAGGTCGCGGACGTTTTTCACTGACAACGTTACCTGCAGAAAATTATCCTGATTTTTCAGAGTCAGAGTTTGAAGATCAGTTTTTAATCAATGCCGGTAAACTAAAGAAAGCGCTGGATAAAACACTTTTCTGTATGGCAAATCAGGATGTGCGCTATTATCTGAATGGTTTATTGCTCAATGTAAGCAATAGCCGCATTAAACTGGTTGCATCGGATGGACATCGGTTATCCCTGTATGATGATGATATTGGCCAGGCAACCGGATATGAAACACGAATTATTTTGCCAAGAAAAGGGATTCAGGAATTAAGTCGTTTACTGGATGATCCTGATGCTGAATTAAATATTCAATTTTCCAATAACAATATCCGGATTTTTTACAAAGATCTGGTTTTTTCAGCCAAATTGGTGGATGCCAAATATCCGGATTTTGGCCGGGTATTTGATCAGCCTTTTTATAATTCGATTCTAATTCAAAAACAGATTCTGAAAGATGCCTTAACTCGGGTAGCTGTATTAGCCAATGAGAAAATCAAAGGCGTGACTTTAGATATTTCAGAGAATTTGCTGAAAATCAGTACCCATAACCCTGAGCATGATGAAGCTGAGGAAGAGTTGGTTATGCAATATCAGGGAGAAGAATTGTCCATATCATTCAATTCACAATATTTGCTGGATGCTATTTCCAACCTGGATTCTGAATTAGCGATGCTAACAATTTCCAGCAATGCCAGCTGTTGTTTTATTGAAGAACCTAATCAACCGTTGTTTAAATTTATTGTGATGCCAATGCGACTGTAATCGCGATATGACTTTGTTGAAGCTGGATATTTTGTCGGTTCGAAATATCCATCGTGCAACCTTGTTGCCTTCCCCTTCTGTTAATTTTATTATCGGCGCTAATGCCAGCGGCAAAAGTTCTTTACTGGAAGCTATTTTTATCCTGGGTCGGGCTCGTTCTTTCAGGACAGCCAATATCAGACAAGCCATTGAATTTGATCAATCCGATTTAATTGTTTCCGCGCAGACCCGACAAAGTAACGACCATCTTACCCAATTGGGGATTCAGATCGGCCAGAAGAAATGTGAAATTCATATTAACCGCGAATCGAAAAAAAAATCCGATTTGGCTTATCGTTTGCCGTTGCAAATAATTCATCCAAAAAGTTATAAACTTCTCGATGCCGGGCCCCAAATTCGTCGGGAATTTTTAGACTGGGGCGTATTTAATCATGAGCAGCGCTATCTGAATGATTGGCGTAATTTCAAGAAAATACTCCAGCAGCGTAATTCATTGTTAAAAAGCAGGCAACTCAAACAATTGGATATCTGGAATCAGGAACTGGTTCAATACGGTACATTGGTTGCTGAATATCGTAAAGCTTATATAGAAAAGCTGGAACCGTTTTTTTTGCAAGTGAGTCATTATTTTCTAAATGAATCTAATTTGCAGATTAAATTTTTATACGGTTGGAATCAGGATAAAGATTTTTTGCAGGTTTTGGAAAATGACCTTGAAAAAGATGTTCGTTATGGCTACACCCAAAGTGGACCACATCGTTCTGACTTTCAATTACTGTTTAATCACCGCAACGCTAAAGATTATGTGTCACGGGGGCAGTTGAAATTACTGATACTGTCATTAAAGCTTGCCCAGGTTAAGTTGTATAATACCTATGCCAACAATCCGGTCTGTATTTTAATTGATGATTTAACGGCCGAATTGGATACAGTTAATAAGGCAAAATTGGTAAAATATCTGGCAGATTTGAATTGTCAGGTATTCATGTCATCTACCGAACTGTCCGGTTTCGGCGAAATAAATAAAATAAAAGATTTTAAAGTGTTTCACGTGGAACATGGGGATATAAAATCTCAGTGATGTTTCACGTGGAACATGGCTGAATAAAATTATCATTAATGTTTCACATGAAACATTAATTCTGGTGGTGATTATATGCTGAGTAAGCAAATATCACCCACCTACAAAAATGGAAAACCTTATGAGTAAAGAAAACAATAAATATGATAGTTCCAATATTACGGTACTGAAAGGGCTGGATGCTGTCAGAAAACGACCCGGTATGTATATCGGTGATACAGATGACGGGACTGGTTTGCATCATATGGTTTTTGAGGTGGTCGATAATTCCATTGATGAAGCATTGGCTGGTTTTTGTAAGGGTGTTGATGTTGTTATACATGAAAACGGTTCCGTCACTGTTGCTGATGACGGGCGCGGTATTCCGGTCGATATACATCAGGAAGAAGGTCGTTCAGCTGCAGAAGTGATTATGACCGTGTTACATGCCGGTGGTAAGTTTGATGATAATGCTTACAAGGTTTCAGGCGGTCTTCATGGCGTAGGAGTGTCTGTTGTCAATGCTTTGTCAGAAGAAATGATTCTAAAAATACGCAAGAATGGAAAGCTGTATTATCAAAAATATCTTATGGGTGAACCGCAAGTACCGCTGGAAGCCATTGG
>CAYYSO010000142.1:0-5753 GCA_964474415.1 uncultured Methylomarinum sp.
TGATTTTGAACAGGTCAGTTATTACAAAAGCAAGGCGCTGATTTTTGATGAAGTCCTGAAATCATTAGATGAGCTATTGAGTGATCAAAAAATTAGTGACGAACAATTTAAAATATTAAAACATCACTTTCATCAACAATATGATGAAGTCAAAAAGGAATATAAAGAAAGGGTGGCTGATGACAGTGAATTAACCGAGAATTTGCTGCGAGTATTTGTTCTGGGTATGGAAAGAGCTGAGTTAAAGGAAATTTATCATCGCGGCGAGATCAACGAAAAAATATATAAAAAAATTCTTAATTTGCTGGATATTCAGATGGAGAGAGTTGAGAAAGGGCGTTCCCAACTGAAATCATTGGATGAAAAATTTCCGGTAGATGGTATTGAGCGTTTTATCAATGCTATTCGTTGCCTGTTATTTATGTCTTCTCCTCAGTTAAAGCCCCAGGAACTTTATATCTATTACCGTACTGAGTACAAGATGCTGGAAACAGTGGTCAGCCAGCTGGAAGATTTGACAGCTACTGGTCTGACTGAGGTTTTCGATGACAAAAAAGCACTGCATAAAACAATTGAACTGTATCGGGCTCTGGCGACCAAGACCAAAAATAATCTGGATAAAATGGTTGAGAATAATTATGAACTGCTGAATAATTTCAATATCATTTCCGGAGAAAAAACGCTTGCCGCAAAAGAACTGGAAACTCTTGATTATCTGAACAAAAACGAAATTATCACCCCCAAGCTATATATCATGTTACAAAAAGAGTTGCGGGAGAAATGATGGGCTCAAACAATGAGTTTTCCCATATGACACTTTTCTGGCATACATGCGATATGCGTTTGAATCAATTTACGTTGTACATTTTTTCATCGTTCTGAAACCTAATAATAATTTGAACCGTATATATACTCCGCGAAGTTACAGTTGAGGGCTTTATTGCGAGTTGATTTCTGTCGTGTGGAATATGGTTACCGGGAAGCTATTATAACAATTACGTACATATTGAAATGTACCGGGAGATTTGATGGACATAGATGTTTTTAAAATCATGGCGCCTTATGTAGGCGGTTGTGGACTCGTTATCGCGTTTATTATTTATCGGCTGATTCTTGCTCATGATGCCGGGACAGATAAAATGCGCGCTATTGCTGACCTGATTCATGATGGTGCAATGGTTTTTCTAAAATCGGAATATAAGATTTTGTCGGTTTTTGTGTTATTGGTTGCTACGCTGATTTTTTTTGCAATTGGTCATGGAACGGCTTATGCGTTTCTGGGCGGAGCCGCATGTTCCATGACGGCTGGTTTTTTTGGCATGAAAGCCGCTACCCGAACCAATGTCAGAACATCGGCCGCAGCTAATCAACAAGGCATGGGGGCGGCATTACTGATTGCTTTTAGGGGTGGATCAGTTATGGGGTTATCAGTGGCGTCACTGGGATTGGCCGGTGTTTCGATTGTTTTTGTGCTGATTGATCCCGGTAATGTTGCTGATTATAAAATCCTGAGTGGATTTGCCATGGGGGCTTCTTCAATTGCGTTGTTTGCCCGTATTGGCGGTGGGATTTATACCAAAGCAGCTGATGTTGGCGCTGATCTTGTCGGTAAGGTGGAAGCGGGGATACCTGAGGATGATCCCAGAAACCCGGCAACCATTGCCGATAATGTTGGTGATAATGTGGGCGATACGGCCGGCATGGGGGCTGATATTTTTGAGTCGTATGTGGGGTCGGTAATTGCTACAGTTGCCATTGCTGCTACTTCGACAAATTTTGTCGATATTTCCACTATGCAATCAAAAGCGTTGTTGCTACCTATTGCCTTAATTGTATTGGGACTCTTGGCTTCCGTAGTCGGTGTATTGTCCATGCAACTGTTAAAACACTTTCATCCGGCACATGCGCTGGAAGCGGTAACTTGGATTGCAGCAATTTTGTTTCTGGGATTAGCCTATGCACTGATTCATCACCTTGGTATACAGTTTGATCTGGGAGATAAGGTAACGGTGACAAATGGGCCATTTTATGCCGTACTCGGTGGTACAGTAGTCGGTATTTTTATTGGACAGGTCACTGATTATTACACCGCAAAAAAACCCATTGAAAAAATTGCTGAAGCCTCCAGGTTTGGGCCGGCAACCAACATCATTGCCGGCTTGAGTATCGGTATGCGTTCAACGGTTTTACCTATATTAGGAATTTGTGCAGCTATTATGTTGGCCCATCACTTTGCCGGGTTATATGGTATCGGTATTGCTGCGGTGGGTATGCTGGCCACTACCGGGGTGACCATGTCGGTTGATGCCTACGGGCCTATTGCCGATAATGCAGGCGGTATCAGCGAAATGTCGGAACTTGGATCGGAAACGCGTCGTATTACCGATTCTCTCGATGCAATCGGCAACACCACTGCCGCAGTAGGTAAAGGTTTTGCCATTGGTTCAGCCGCATTGACCGCATTGGCATTATTTTCTGCCTATTCAAGTGCGGCACAATTGGAGATGATTGATTTATTGAATCCTCTGGTTGTTATTGGTCTTTTTGTGGGCGGGACAGTACCTTTTCTGGTTGGAGCCTTGACTATGGATTCAGTAGGTAGAGCCGCTCAGGATATGGTAGAAGAAGTGCGCCGTCAGTTTCGTGAGATTCCAGGGTTGATGGAGGGGAAAGTGGAACCTGACTCCAATCGGTGTATTGAAATTTCCACCAAAGCTTCTTTGCGGGAAATGATTTTACCGGGCATAGTAACAATTTCTACCCCGGTTTTGGTTGGTTTTTTACTTAATAAGCAAGCGTTAGGCGGTCTGCTGGCAGGGTCTTTGGTTTCTGGGGTATTATTAGCCTTGTTTATGGCCAATGCCGGCGGCGCCTGGGATAACGCTAAAAAATTGATTGAAGGCGGCTCCTATGGGGGCAAAGGTAGCGATGTTCATAAAGCGGCTGTTTGCGGTGATACCGTAGGTGATCCGTTCAAAGATACTTCCGGGCCGATATTGAATATCGTGGTTAAACTGATGTCAATTGTATCACTGGTCATAGCGCCTTTGCTTTAATCGTTATTTTAAATAGCCAATCTGAAGATAATGTTGTTTGGATGATTCCCAGATTTTATAAGTCATTGTAAGTGTTGCGTAGAGTGATATTAAATCCAGGGGGAGGCCCAAACCTGCAAGATCAATTTCAAGAAAAAGCATAATAACAACAGTCCAGATGGAATTATAGACCAGACTTGCTAACACTAATGCTACATAGATCAGATTGTAACTGACTAGTTCAGGGCTGTTTTTATATAAGTTATAGCCTAAATGTATTATTACTACGCCTGCGATTGCGTCCAATACGGTGAATATAAAGGGACCATCTTCCCAGATTAAATATATTATCAAACTCCATAAAACAGAGTACTCCATACCAAATATCAGGATAAATTTATTAAATTTTTTCATTTTTTTCTGATTCTCTTTCTATGAATTCTATTGTTCTTAACTACTCATTCTAATATAAACAGAACACGCGGGTATAATATTATCTGCTGTTTTTTAAGGGTATAAAACCCTTCAAATATATGGGTGAGTCACCCATTGATATTTGGACATTCCACTTCCACAGCTATTGGCAAAATATAGCACAGTAGTTTGATTTTATTCGTGGGTATAGGTTGTTGCCAGAGTGGAATTATAGAGCGCTGCAATTAAATTTGCCTGGTATACCATACCGACCAAACGGCATTGATCGTTGATAATGGGAATCTGGCGATGTCCTTGAAGAGACATGATTGGAATTAATTCTGCAATATGGGCTGTTTCGGGTAGCAAGATAATAGAAGTTGTCATAATTTGCCCGACTGATTCCGGTTTTCTGGATGTCACATCAGCTGTGCGACGAATAAAGTTGCGAAATTTATCCTGAAAATTTTCATAAACATTCAAGTCAATACATTTAAAAAAATCATGCCAGGTAATGATGCCAATGACGCGGTTGGCTCTGTCGATAACTGGCACCGCCTTCAGGTTTTTCCGATACATCATTTGCCAGGCCTCTTCAATTTCAGTTCCAAATTCAACCGTCATGACGTTCTTGCTCATGATATCGGCGCAAAGGATGTTGCCGCGAATACGCTTAAAGGTGTTTATTTCTGAATGCGTCAGGATCTGGCTTAAATCTTTAGGCGTCATATCGACAAAGAAATCCAGATCTTTTAATGCCAGATTAAGATCTTCTTCTGAAATACCAATTTTCAAGCTTGGTTTATTGGCGTTGTCATGTTGTTGTTCAGCTGTTTTTTTGATGGCTACAGGCGTTGGGTAATTGCGTTTCATCACCCAGCGATTAATAAATAGAGATAGAACCAGCATAAAAGCAACATTTATCGCAACCGGTTGAATCACAAAATCATAACCTAATGAAGTGAGCGAATCACCGGCCATGATCGGTGCCAGACTGGTGGCAGCTGCCGGGGGGTGCAGGCAACGCAGCAACAACATAATCAGTACCGATCCACCAACAGCAACAGCAGCGGCTGATGCTGTTTCATGAATATGCAACGCGCAAGTAATACCAACTACTGCCGAACATATTTGACCACCCGCAAATGGCCAGGGTTGGGCCAACGGGCTATTGGGAATAAAATACAGAATGATGGCTGATGCGCCCATTGAAGCGACAATCATAGGGTATTCCGGTCCAAGTGTTATAATGCGAGTGACTAGCGCAATAAAAAAAATAGAACAAAAGCAGGCGATAAGCGAAAGAGTTTTGCTTTTAAAGCTTAAATTTACCGGGTCAATCGTTAAAAAACGCAAAAAATACATAGGAAGCTTTAGATCTAAAAAATTATTTCAATTAAACAGGTATTTTGTTACGAGGCAAGTTTTTACTGAAGAAATAAAATTCCATAGTAATTAACTATGTTATTTCAATGTCTTATAACTTAAAAAGAAAAAGATTTTTATACTGTAAAAGAGTAGAATTAAAGCGATTGAGACGAGGTCTGATTGCAATCCCTACAAGGTTGGTGTTAGATCTGTGTCGGATTAAGCTACTCTTTAACTACAACGACAGGTGAAATATACAATGGCCGATATCGAAAAGTGGGATGTGGAGAACGAAAGTTTTTGGGAAGAGGAGGGAAAGTTTATTGCCAAGCGCAATTTATGGATTTCCATACCGAGCTTGTTATGCGGTTTTGCTATTTGGTTGTATTGGGGGATTATAACGGTACAGATGTTGAATCTGGGGTTTCCTTATGAAAAGTCGGAATTATTTACCTTAATGGCGATTGCCGGATTGACTGGTGCAACATTGCGAATTCCCAGCAGTTTTTTTATCCGTTTATGCGGTGGTCGTAATACTATTTTCTTTACTACCGCCTTGTTAATGATTCCAGCGTTAGGTACAGGGATTGCCTTACAAGATAGAAACACACCTTTTTGGGTGTTTCAGATATTGGCATTGCTATCGGGTTTTGGCGGAGGTAACTTTGCTTCGTCAATGTCTAATATCAGTTTTTTCTTTCCCAAAAAAGTACAGGGATTGGCTTTAGGTCTCAATGCCGGTTTGGGTAATTTTGGTGTCACCACCATGCAGGTTTTGATTCCGCTATCCATGACCTTTGGTCTATTTGGTGCCCTGGGCGGTGACCCCATGATTTTGCAATCCACTTCAGGTACACTGGTCGGTAAAATCGCTGCCGGATCAGAAACCTATATTCAAAATGCCGGATTTATCTGGTTGCTGTTTTTAATACCGCT
>CAYYSO010000143.1:0-5614 GCA_964474415.1 uncultured Methylomarinum sp.
GCTTGTAAATATAACCATTCTCATCCGCCATCGGGTGATTGGGCGCATATTCCATTACTGGCGGGGCCTGACTTTCCACAACTCCCAACACATTAACTCGACTGGTCGCTTCATTTTTTTCTAGCGCATTTTTAAGTTCAGCCGCAAATACCGGTTGCCTGGATTTATAAACATCATCAATACTGCTGCTGACACTATTGGCATTGGAGATATTACTGGCCACCAGATTAAGTCTTAATGACTGTGCATTCATGCCGCTGCCGGCAATATCAAATATTTTCATGGAAGGCATTATTTTCCACCTCTGATTGCGGTCATAAGCCCTGAAAAACTGCCGTTTATAAAACGCAAACTCGCCTGATATTGCAGGGCATTTTCAGCATATTTTGCTTGTTCAATTTGAGATTCGACGGTATTACCATCTAAAGAGGCTTGTTGAGGATTACGATACATCATCGTTGCCCCTAACAAAGGCTGATTGGACGATAAATGCCCCGTTTGAGTCGTCTCCATTCTTTGAGCAGGAAAACGGGTTTTGTCCAGAACAGCTTTAAAATCCAAATCCCGTGCTTTGTAATTGGGCGTATCTGCATTGGCCAGATTTGATGCCAATACCTCGCTACGCTTTTCCCGTAACACAAGCGCCTGAGGGTGAATACTTAATGCTTTATCAAAATTAATTGCCATGATTGCCACCTTACTATCTTTTAAAAAATAGCAAGCATTTTACATACCATAGGCAATAATTTTTTAAAATATCAAGGTGTTGATATATCCTCAAATTTTAAATGGCAGATTAAGGATTGCTTGTCTTCACTGAAATACGCCCTGTTGTTTGCCTTTCATAACAACATACTTTTTCCGCATACAAGTCCGATTTAAAATTGGTTACGACAGCTGTTAACCAATAAACAACACAGAAACCGGCAAAAACCAGCCGGTTTACCCAAAATAAGCAACTTAAGACAGGGGGGGGTAAAACACACCTTTATACCGACCTGATCGTTAAGGAACGTGCATAAAAATACTTATGATGAGACAAGCTTACAAAGAGTGTTTTTTCCAGCCCCTCTAAAAACGTCAAGAAACTGACGCGGAATTAACCTGCTTTTTTGTAATACCTTACCCCACCTCTGACGACTTCAAATTCTTTCAAGTCAATAGGCATAGATTCTGTACTACTCAAAAAAACATAGCCTCCCGGCTCAAGCACCCCGGCCATACGTCTGAGAATATCGAGCTTCACTTCATCAGAAAAATAAATCAATACATTGCGACAAAAAATAACGTCAAAGCGGCCCAACACCGAAAAAGGCTTCAATAAGTTAAATTGTTGAAACCGCACTTTGTTACATATTTCCGGTTTTAGTTTGAATCCTTCATGCGTTTTCTGAAAAAAACGTTCTTTGACAGATGGCTCCAATCCTCTGGATAAAGCTAGTTCAGAATAAACCGCCTTTCTTGCCTCCGTTAAAACAGTTTCTGAAATATCTGTTCCTATAATTTGAATATTTCTCCCTCTGCCCGTCGCCCTAACTGCATCCTCGGCACACATACTGATCGTATACGGCTCCTGTCCAGATGAACAAGCCGCCGACCATATTTTAATTGATCCAGCTTTGTATTTTAAAAGTTCAGGCAACACTGTCTGTGTCAATACAGTAAATTGCATTCCGTCACGAAACCAAAAAGTTTCATTCGTGGTCATGGCATCAATCACTGCTGTTTTTACTTTCTCCGCCGAAACCATATTCGACTGCAGAGAATTTACGAGCTCTGAAAAAGAAGAAAAATCAAACTTTTTCAACAAAAAAGAAAGCCTGTTTTGCACCAAATACTGTTTATTTTCACCCAGAACGATACCACAGGACTGACTTAAAAAGTTCCCGATCGCTTTATATTCAAGAGGCGTTATTTTGATTCTTGTGGGTGAATCTCCACTATTTATAAACATCCCGGCTGTTGTCATCGAATATTAAGTGTACGAAATGTTAATGCGCCCTGTTTAGAAAAAATTATTCTGCACATTGTTCATGATAGCGTTTTAATTGGTTTTGTATCGTTTTAATCAACTCATCCGGTTCAAATTTTGCCAAAAACTCATTAGCGCCAACTTTCTGTACCATAGAGCTATTAAACACACCACTTAAGGAGGTATGTAATACTAAATAAACATCTTTTATCTGCGGATCATTTTTGATTTTTGTCGCCAGGGTATAACCATCCATTCGCGGCATTTCAACATCAGAAATAATCATGCTGTAATAATCAGCAATATTAGTTCCATTTTGAACCAACTCAGTTAAATGCTCCCACGCCTCCAGGCCATCTTTAAACACTGCTGTTTTGATTTGAACCTGTTCACAAACTTTTTTGACCTGATTTCTGGCCACCAGAGAATCATCGACGATCATAATAAGATCATCTTTTTCAGCCACATTGTCATCAACCAATTCTTCTGCAGCACTTTCTCTCCCCCCCATCACCTCCTTCATAACCTTTTCCACATCAATCACTTCGATCAACTCATTTTCGAATTCGGTCACAGCAGTCAAATAACCGTCCTTGCCTGCGCCACTTGGCGGCGCTTTAACAGCATCCCACCCAATGTTGATAATTCTATCAACAGAATTAACCATAAACCCCTGAATACCGCGATTATACTCGGTGACAATAACATAAGACCCGGAACCTCTGCTTAACGCCGGCAATCCAATCGACATAGCCAAATCAAGCACCGGAATGGTTTTGCCGCGCAAATGAGCGACACCACATATTTTAGAATGAGCATTGGGTATTTGAGTTAATGGCGGACACTGAATGACCTCCTGAACCTTAAACACATTAATTCCAAAACGCTGATGGCCACTTAATTTAAACAGCAATAATTCAAACCTATTATGACCAGCCAATTTAGTTCGCTGATCAACACCTTCCAAAACTCCAGCCATACTTAACCTCTTAATCATGTTGCTTTCTTAAAGTATAACGACTTTTACTGGTTTTACTTTAGAAATTTATGGCCTGCTTCATGCATATTAAATTAAAAGACTTAATTTTGACGCATAAAAATGAAACATTTACTTTATCAAACATTAGTTATTTTACTACTGGTCCATTTACAAAACAGTAAGGCAGCACAATTCCAAACAATTCCATCCATACAAGCAGCCATAAGCCGCTATATTGTAAAAAAGTTTAAAGAATCAAACGAATATGACTATACCCTCTACAAATTGGACCAACGCTTGAAATTACCGCTATGCCCAAATCCTTTGCAGATTTTCACCCAAACAGGTTCATTAAAAGCGGGTCGCAACTCCATCGGTGTGCGCTGTATATCCAAAAAAAAATGGACCATTTTTACTGGTGCACAAATCAGATCTTATCGAAAAGTTCTTGTATTAACTCGCCCCATACGCCGGGGTGAAATTATTACCGAAAATCAACTTGCCTATGAAAAGAGAGATGTAAGCAATCTTCATCGAGGCTATATTCTTAATTCTAAAAAAATTATCAACAAACAGGCAAAACGCCACCTTTCTGCGGGAATAGTGATAACAGGTGACAATTTCGCTGAGCCCCAATTAATAAAAAGAGGAGAAAATGTCAATATCCAGGCAAAATCTCCCTATTTTCATATTAGTATGGCAGGAATTGCCATGATGGACGGCAGAAAAGGCCAACACATCCGGGTAAAAAACATTAAATCTAAACGTATTATCCAGGCAACCGTTGAAAAACCTGGGCAGGTTTCGGTTTATTGATGTTTTTTGCCCACTTAACTAAAGTTATTGATTAAAATGCCGCTAACAGTATCAGATAAATATATACAGGAATTTCGACATGGCTATTAACTCAATAACAGATAAGACTGGTATATCTTTAAGCATAACACCTAGCGCCAAAAAAGACATATCCAGCAAAAACCAATCCATTTACACCGATAACGCACAAGATAAAATTGATATCACCGCAGTCACCCAAAAAATCAAAAATGCGCTTAAATCGGCACCATCAACCCCGGTGATCAATGAAGATAAAATTATTGCTGTCAAAGAGGCTCTGAGAGAAGGGAATTATCAAATTAATGCCGACAGCATTGCTGAAAAAATACTCCAAATTGATCGTCATTTTGACAGTACCTAATCATGATAGAAAAAACCTACCCAATCACCGAACAGCTATTAAGTAAAGTCTTAATATTAAGCCATAAATTACTTAGAATTCTATCTCAAGAGGAGGGAAACTTGAAAAGCAAGGCCGCGCCTGAATCTCTTTCAGACATTGCCAATAATAAAAAAGAAATCGTTTCCCAGCTGGAACAATTTTCAAAACAACTATCCCATCTTCTGGCAACAGAAAATCTGTCATTAAACCAGGAAGGTATTAAAGAATACTTCCAAAAAGCCCGGACTTCAGGTTTTCAAATAACAAATACCTTCGCACAATGGCAACAAATCACGGCTATTACTGAGAAATGTCGCTATCTCAACGAGCAAAATGGCGCCAGTATTGGCTTACTGATTCGTCATAATCAGCGCTCGTTACAAATTCTACGCGGCAAATCACAGCTTTCAGCCACTTACGGTCCGGATGGCTCAACAACAACAGAACAGTTTTCCCATTCCCTGGTTTCAGTGTAGACTGCAATCTATTTGAATAACGGATTACTTACATGTTCAGGGTGTTAAAAAAATTTTTTATTGTGGACTCCCAAAAAACAGGCCTGAGTACTAAAGAAGAATTTGAATCCAATCTTCGCTCCAACCCCAATTTTTTAACGGCTCCTCATAAAATTACAAAACTGCTTCAGGATATAGAAAAAGCCTCACCTTTATGTACGATTGTGATTGATGATTCAAAAGAGGAATTCAGTTCATCCATTCTCAATATTCAAACAGCCAAAAAATTAATTCTCCTGGATGAATTGACTCCTCAGCACGGCAATAAACTGGTACGTGAAAAAAAAACAATAAAACTATCGACTTATTTTAACGGCATACACTTGGCCTTTAAACTCAATAAAATACAATTTGGATCTGCACAAGGCATTGTTTACTACAAAGCGGATTTTCCAGAACGTATTTATTATCCACAACGAAGAAAATCTCACCGCATAGAAATAAAATCACTCCGTATCCCTTTCTCCGGCATTGCTAACAAAAACGATGCATCAATTGGCGGTCACGTATTTGATTTGTCTCGAGGCGGCATAGGCATCAAACTGTCAGACAGCCGAGTGCGCCTACAACGTGGAGACATCCTCAAAAACTGCCGTTTTACACTGGATGACTATTGTATGGAATTTGATTTAATAGTCCGTTTTGCAAAAAGAATCGGCTCGACAGATCCACAAACAATCATTGGCGGTTATTTTGAAAATACCCCACCCAAAAGTCTGAATAAACTATCTTATTTCATCACCGCTCTGGAACGAGAAGAGATTAGAAAACAAAAGACATAGATAAATAAGCTTATGTTAGAATAAGCTCACCAGTCCCGATAGCTCAGCAGGATAGAGCGGCCCCCTCCTAAGGGGCAGGCCGGGGGTTCGACTCCCTCTCGGGACGCCACATCACTCTTCTCCTTTTGTTACCTCTAAAAACCTATG
>CAYYSO010000144.1:0-5599 GCA_964474415.1 uncultured Methylomarinum sp.
TATTCTCTGACGATTTAGTTGCGTTACCTGATTAAAGGGTGTGAACGGTTACCTTTGGATTGAGGGTCGACCAAGGCTTCAGTGATTCATTCCATCTCGCTGCTGTAGATCCCTTTCAGTCGGCTCCCAAGTGAAAGTGCAAATATGCAACATCTTGTTTTTCTGGCCCATTTGTCCATAATCTATAGTTCTTAGTTCCTAATTTGTTGACTACCGCTACAATTGTAGAAAATAGATCGATGATATATTCGTTATCCTCGTTAGTTAATTCTCCAATATTTTTAATGTCCTTTTTAGGCACAAACATATAGTGAATTCTATATTTTGGTTTAGGATGCTTAAACACTATTGTTTTATCAGTTTCTACAATGACATTTGGGATCAACCGGGGTATTTTTTGAACAATTACAGATGCAAAAAGACCGGCTACATCATTAGCCGCCAAACAATTATCACATGGAAAAATACTTAAAAGCGACCGCGGCTTTGAATCTGCAAAAAGAAAACCACCCAATAGAAGTCCCGCTATAAATGTAAACAAAGCTAGTACATAGAACATTTTCTGCCCTTAGTTAATTTAATGTTAAGATCAGTTGCCACATCCAACTGATCTTTCTAAGTTAATCGAAAGTGAGCGCATTATCAGGTCAGGTTCTGCGACGATTGTATTTTTTATTACAGACCAGGTAATGATTATGAATCAATCTGTTGCTAAAATCAGCCAAGATTCGTTGAAGTTGATGCCTATTTTCAGTGTCATACTCTCAACAAAAATCAACTTGTTTTTCTGCTAATGACGTGTGTAACCAATAGACTCTGAATACATGAGTATGAGGCGGTAATTTCATGTTTTTCTAATATTTAAGGAGATTCGGCCTCGGCGCGATTTGACCACTACCTTGAGTGTGAGCCACTTTCAGACTTGTCTACTTTGTTTTAAAAATTACCCGGTTACGCCCTTCTTTCTTGGCCTGATACATAGCCTTATCAGCGGCATCAATAATATCGTAATAATTACGATATTGAGAACCATGCATCACAACGCCTATACTCACGGTTAAAGAATCACATTTAATACGCTTTCCAAGAATTTTTCCGCGCCTTTCCACTTCTGCTCTGATACGCTCTGCATATCTTGTCACACCATCAACCGTCGTATTCAATTGTATAAATATAAACTCTTCTCCGCCATAACGCCCCATACAATCACCCGGCCTGGTCAAACTACGCAAAATATCCGCGACGACTTTTAATGCATCATCTCCCGCCTGATGTCCACATTTATCATTAAGATTCTTAAAGTTATCGATATCAATAAAGCCCACCGCTATTGGACTGTGCTTGACTAAATCCTCTTGAAAAATATCTTCCAGAAACTCATTTAACATCCGTCGATTATTAAGTTTGGTTAATGGATCTGTTAGTGAACGTTTTCTTTCAAGCTCCAGTTGTCGGGCATTATTAAGAGCGATACCTAATTCATTGGCGATGGGGACAATTTGATATAGTACATTATCGTCAAGTTGCTTTTGTGATATTGCATTATCAGCATAAATAATACCTATAAATCGATTATGGCGTAATACCGGAACTGCCATAAATTCCTTAACATTTTGTTGCTTTAAAACTTTGCATTCCAACCAGGAGGTATCAGTAATCAAAACGGGTTTTCTGTGCCGGAGGCATTTTAATAAATCAGTAGATGCCGAACTGATCATAATTTCCGGCATCTCTGATTCAGAATCTGAATCTTCAACTGAACAAGAAGCAGATGTAATAAGGCTGCGTCTTTTGGGGTTAATATTCAGCATCATAACGCGGTCAAAATCAAAATTATTCTGTATGGCTTCAAGCGTACGCGGTACAAAATCTTTAGCGTCAAGACTATGATGTGGCGCAGTTAAGCTGGATAAAAAAACGGCATTGTTTTTACTTGAATCGGGACCTTGATTCCCTCCCCAAGCCCCGATTTTACTTAAATTAATGGTTGCTTGAACCAGATTTGCCCGCAACTTGTGCAGATTAGGAAAGTTTATGCCATAAAAATCCTGAATATTACGCATTTCATCATCTACATGATCCAAAATCTCATCTATATTCAGTTGCTCTACATCCAGAGTATTTAAAACATCAATTTGCAATATTGGATGGTTATTTCCATGCACTGAGCTGATGCCTTGCATCCAGGCGATAAAGTTTGCAAAAGACACAATGGCTATATCTGTCTCGAATCCGGCTGCCAAAGGATTATTCAGAAAATCAGTGTGATGTAAAGCAACTACGGCCGTAATCGACGCAGGCAATTGCCATTGTTGGCAAAACACATAACCTATTTCAGCATGGGTTATACTAAAAAAGGTGTTCTCATTTTCGGGTATTGAATTATCACTTTTTTCAAAAAAGGCTAAAAAATCACTGTATGTAACCAATCCATGTGTTTCCAGAACAATTTTTCCTATATCATGCAACAAGCCAGCCGCATAAACTGTATCGGGAGCAGGATGATTTAAAGAAGCAGCAATTGCTCGGCTTAAACCCGCCACAAAAAGACAATGTTGCCAGAAATACAGTTGATCAAATTGTACATTTTTACTGGGTTTTATTAAATGATTAAAAAACAACAAATCCAGTGATAATTGTTTGACTTCTGCAAATCCCAGTAAATTAACGGCCCTGTTTAGTGAAGAAATTTCAGCGGGAAGTCTAAAAGCGGCTGAGTTAACAAGTTTAAGCAGTTGCGCTGCTAATGCAGGCTCCGTTTCTATTACCCGGGATAAATCAGTGACTGTTGTGTTTGCATCATTAGTCAGGGTTAAAAGTGTGACTGTCGCCGCAGGGATCATTTGCAGCTTTTTAATGTCTCCTTTCAAAACAGAATTTGCTTTCTCAAGCAACTTCATCGAGTCTTTACTACTTTTAGACATCAAATGATTTATCAGCTTAATGTATTAAAAAAATCTTTAACAAAAAAACTGAGTTTTTCTTAATCTCTGATCTTCTAAAAACCATTTCGCTCTCCCTGATAACAGTTAGACAAGTGCAAAAAATTTGCTGAGTGTAGGTGCTATTTTGCCAAACTATATCATAGTTTTCTGACTTGAGGATCTCCATTTTAGTTTGCATTTTTCCGCGATGAGCAAGCATGCATGGGGTTTTGCATCCTGGAAATCGTAACTTTTATTACCCACTCTCTGTGATATAGACCCATTCTTCCATTTTCTCAAACCAAGAAAAAACCCTTCAATTCTTAACAGAAAAGAAGGGCTTAAAAACTAAGTATAAATCCGTATTATTTACAGAGAGTCAAGACCCAATAAAAAGCATTAATCTTAACATTCCTTAATTATATGGATCAGAAAGGAATATCGTCATCAAAATCCTCATAGGCAGCTGGCGGCGGTGTATTAGACGATTGAGATGGTTGAGCCGCGGCGGCTGGTTGTGAAGAAGGCTGTTGTGTCTGGGGTTGAGAATAACCTCCTCCCTGTTGGCCATTATCAGCAAGATTTGCAGTGCCGCCGCTACGGCTGCCTAGCATTTGCATTTCATCTGCAACAATTTCCGTGGTATATCTGTCCTGTCCGGACTGATCCTGCCATTTATTGGTTCTAATATGTCCTTCTACGTAAACCTGACTCCCTTTGCGCAGATATTCACCAGCAACTTCAGCCAGACGGTTAAAGAATACGACCCGGTGCCATTCTGTATGTTCACGACGCTCGCCCGTCTGTCTGTCTTTCCAGCGTCGAGTTGTCGCCAGTCTGATATTCGTTACCGCTCCACCACTGGGCATATACCTGACTTCAGGATCAGCCCCTAAATTTCCGATTAACATCACCTTGTTAAGCATTTTTCACTCCGTATTTGATAAAGGTATCTCGGTTGTCGATACCCGATTGATATTTTTCTCACCCCATTGTACCAATAATTTTTGAATTTCATCCTTGTTAAGGATGGTATTATCAACTTTTAAATAAGCCGTATTTTCTTCAAAATACAGTTTTACTTCTTCCACACCGGAAATTTTCAACAACTGGTCTGAAAACTCGTCAGCTTGTTCCGGTAAAATGCTATCCAGAGATAATAACAGGTTGGCAAGATAACGCGGTGGCCGCATAAACAAGGCTACCAATATCCAGCTGACTGCCATGGCTGCGGCAAACCAGAATACCGCCGTGGCACCATATTCACCATATAACCATCCGCCGCTGACGCCGCCGGAAAAAGCCCCCATAAATTGTGAACTGGAATAAGCGCCCATCGCCGTACCTTTTAAATCGCCTGGCGCCGTTTTGGAAATCAATGATGGTAAGGTCGCTTCCAGCAAATTAAAACCACAGAAAAACAACCATAAGCCAGCAACCAGACCAATCAACTCCAGCGAAAACTGCGCCAGAATAATATTAGCAGTCACCAATATTACAATGGCGCCGATAAATACCTTTTTCATCTGCCGTTTTTTTTCCGCGAGTATGACAAAGGGAATAATGACAGCAATTGAGGTAACCAGAATCGGCAAATAAACCTTCCAGTGATGTTCTGGTAACAGGCCCGCATCACGCATTAACAAAGGGACTACGACAAAACTGGCCGTTAAAATCAGATGCAGTATAAAAATTCCGTAATCCAGTCGCAATAAATCCGGCTCAGTAATTACTTGACTAAACTGAGCCGGTATCATTTCGGCATCTCGATGGGTGATGATCTTTTTTGGATTGGGAACTATAAACAGAACGACAAAAATGGCCAGCAGGGCTAAAACAGCAGTCAGGCCGAATATGCCATTGATACCGGCATAAGATGCAATCACCGGCCCAAGGGTAATGGCTACGCCAAAAGAAATACCTATGCTGGCGCCAATAGTCGCCATCGCTTTGGTTCGATGTACTTCTTGAGTCAGGTCAGCAAGCAGCGCCATAACAGCAGCGGCAATGGCCCCACTACCCTGTAATGCACGCCCGAGTAATACGCCATAGATGGTAGTGGAAACAGTGGCCACAATGCTGCCTGCGGAAAACAGTAACAGACCGGTGACAATAATTTTTTTGCGGCCATAACGGTCTGATAATAAACCGAAAGGAATCTGTAACAGCGCCTGGGTTAAACCATAAATACTGATCGCCAGCCCCACCAGCACGGGAGTGGCATGTTCCATCTGTTCAGTAAACAGGGATAAAACCGGCAGAATCATAAAAAGACCCAGCATTCGCAAAGCATAAATACTGGCAAGTGCTAAGGTTGCCCTTTTTTCCATTGCTGTCATTGGGCTGGTTATATCCTGCAACTGACTCAAATCTGACCTCTGATCATTTGATTTTAAAACTGACTATTATAACAATCCTGACATGATATGCTTTTGTTTTAACAATGTGTGCGTGCGCATTGATAATCCTTCCCTCCTGTACTGATCATTTTTTATCATTGTATCCTTGGGTTTTGCCTTTTGCTGGACGTTACCCAAGTATAAATCGTATATTATACGGTTCTTTAAATTGTCTGAGTTGTGTAATGGATACCATCAATATTCGAGGAGCACGCACCCATAACCTGAAAAATATTGATCTTGATTTACCCCGCGATGCATTGATTGTCATCACCG
>CAYYSO010000145.1:0-5562 GCA_964474415.1 uncultured Methylomarinum sp.
CTGATGGCCGAGCGGCTGATATTTACCGGTCTATTGCCCGGAAAATGGCCGCAAGGCTGGCATTAAAGGCCAAGGATTACAGTAGTAAATTTCCTAATATCGTTATTCAGAATTCGTAAAAATAAAAATAGAGGCAAGGTCGCTCTTGTCTCTATTGTTTTATATCTCCTATGGGCGCAGCAAAGGCATCGACAATCAATTCCTTAACATTGCTTCCACTCAGGGATTTTAGAAATTCTACTAAATCGTCGATTTCTGTTTCGCTTAAATGGAGCGGTTTAATGAGTGAGTCAAGATTTTCATTGGCAACACCGCCTTGATTATAAAATTTGATCACAGCTTTCAGGCCCGATATTGAACCATTGTGCATATAAGGAGCTGTCAATGCGATATTGCGTAAGCTGGGTGTTTTGTATTTCCAGCGATCTTCTGGACTCTGGGTAATTTCATAGCGCCCAAGGTCATGAGCTTTAGGTTTTGTAATCACAGCCAGGTAATTGCCGTCCACTTCGACAAATACCCCGGGAGAAACCTGTACTTTGTATTCGGCAGGCGTTGTTTGCATGGAATCCCGATATCCAATACCGGTATTGTGCATTTGATTATCGGTGAACAAGGCATAAGACTGGTTTATGGTATGACAAGCGCTACAACCAGCTTTGCCGTTGAATAACTGAAAACCACGTTTGCCGGAAGCGCTCATTGCATTTTGTTGTTTGCCGAAATACCAGCGGTCAAAAGCTGAGTTGGCTGAGTTAAGACTGCGTTCATAACTGGCAATCGCTTGGCCGATGGTCATCATGTTCGGGCCTTTGCCAAAAACCCGTTCAAACAAATCCTGATAGTTCGGTAAGGATTTGATTTTATTGATGACAGTGCCAACGGATGGATTGCCCATTTCATTATGCGCCAACAAAGGTCCCCAGATTTGTTGTTCCAGTGTGTTTTCGCGGCCATCATGAAATAATCGCGACGCATAGGCCACGTTATAAAGGGTTGGGCTGTTGCGTCGCACACTACGGCCCTCGATGCCGACGGCGGTTTTCATTTCATTGCTGCTGAAGCCTTGTTCCGGGATATGGCACATGGCACAGGAAAAGGTGTTGTTAAGCGACAGGCGACGGTCGTAAAACAGCTTTCTACCCAAGGCGATTTTTGCTTTGCTGATTGGGTTGTCTGCAGGAAGGGGAACGCTAGGTAAGCCTAGTGGAGGCTGTTGAATCGTGTCGATTAAATGGGTCGATTGTCCTTGCCGGTCGCTTAAAGCAACAGAATGGGTTTGGTAATCTTTCTGGTCGTAGAGTTGTTTATTATCGCCGCCCTGAAACAGGGACGCGGGCATTGGGCTGGTTTCAGTGGGCTTGGCGTTATGTTCTTGCAGCAGGGTTTTGACATCGTTGATTAAGGTGTCGGCATGAAGAAATGATACGCTGTATATATTGCGGATTTGTTGTTTTCTATCGATCAAATAGACCCGCAAAATATGTGAAAAGGTACCGGTAAAGCGGCCTTTGTCATCATAAATCCTCTGAATGCTTTGCTGATATTGATCCAGTATCGGCTGTAGCTGTTGTTCAGAGCGGGTGGTTAAAAACTGCCAGTCGATATGGGTACTGCTAAATCCTTTTCCATATTGGCGCATGACTTCCGGGGTGTCTTGCTGAGGATTAAAACTCAAGGTTAATAAACGCAGCTTGGCCGCTAGTTCAGGTTCTTTTTGCAAGCGGTTGTTGATTTTATGAAAGACCGCGGTGGCCAGCGGGCAGCCATTGACATCGCTACAGGTTGAATAAATAAAACTTAGCAGGACGATTTTATCGCCCATTAAATCATGCAGATGTGTCGGCGTATTATCTGTCGTCAATACGTTGCCGTCAGTGGCCGAACCGATTACGGGCAATTGATAGCTGCCGACCGGCGGGGGGGTAAATTGCAAAGGGCGGTAACCTGGCGCCAGAATTTGTTGCCTTGGCCGAGGTGAATCTGCAAAAGCCGGACTGTTATAAAGCAGTCCGGCAACAAGCAAACGTATTAATAAAGGCATCATTATTTCAAATATTGCGCTGATTTTTTAAGCGAGACAAAATGGTAGGGTACGCATTGCGTACCTTATTTTGCAGTCTGGTATGCGATGTATAGTCTATACAAGTTAAGAGGGACATAAACCATTTAAGTCAGGTTTTGTCCCTCCACAATTTATGGGTTAATCATTGAATCTGGCCAATGTCGGCAATGGTTTTTCAGATTGATGACCAGCATAAAGTGAATAAGCGCCAAAACGCATCTGATGTGCCCGTCCGAGTTTTTCTTTGATGAAATCAATAGAAAATTGTGGCGTTAGTTTTTTGCCATTCCAGCTGTATAGCTTCAGATATTGTTCGTTGTTCTGGTCTTTTTTATCCCAGTTAGCCAGTAAAGACGACGTGTAATACAAGCGTTTTCCATCCCAACTGGATGAAACCATGTTGACCTGAGCGCCTATTTTTTGTGAAAAAATCTGTTTTGGATGAAACGGGTCAGAGATATCGAAAGCCCGGGTTTTGCCATCCATAAAGGTATTGACCCATAGCAGGTTGTCATCGCTTTGAATGGAAATATCCACGGGGAGTGGAATTTTACCGGGATCGCCAATGTCGGCAACCGCTTTGGCTTGCCATTGACCTTTTTGGTCTTCATAAATCAGCCAGATTTTGGAGGTCAATGCGGTCGTGGTAAAACAGTAATTATGATTGGCTCCCCAGGCACAACGAATTTCCAAAGGTGCGCCAGGAACATCGAATACTTTTTTCGGTTGCCTCGCATGTAAGTCCCATTGCACCATGGTATTGCCAAAGTGTTTCATGGCTTCCGGGTCTTTAAGCATTTTGCCAAAATCCATCATATAATTTGACCAGCCGGTAAAGGACGACGTGAACATGGCATTGCGTCGGGGCAGTACTCTCACGTCATAACCGTAACCGTCGGCATATTTGCCGGTCTTGATGGCGCCGCGCAGGTCGCTGTCGGTGGGAGTCCAATGAGTGGTAATGTAGTCACCACTATTATTGTATTCTACCAGTGCAGTACGACCGCCGTGGTCCTTGTTGTTCGATAGGCCAGTAATCATCATTCGACCCGGCAGCGCATAGGTCGTATGAGGTCCTACAACACCGCCACTTTGACTGACAAAATCGCTGATGACTCTAACCAGTTTAGGTTTTCCAGGATCGGAATGGACATCGAAAATAAAAATTTTGCTGGTATCCAGACCACCGGCCCATAAGTATTTTCGGTCATCGGTAAAACCAGAATGATGAGCCTCGTTACGACCGCCTACAGACAAGCGACTGACGACTTTGCCATAATCAGGTGAGTTAGGATTAACATCGACTGTGACCAGTTTGTCCTGTTCATCGCCAACCCCTTCCATGCCTAATGTCCAGACATAAACAAAATCTTCCTGACCGACAATTTTAGCCATGTAAGGTGATTGGCAGGTTTCGTCGGCACTGACTGAATTGATGCTGGTGCAGGCAAATGTGATGGTAACAGCGCTGAATGAAAAGAGACGCAATATTTTTGGGATAAGTTGTTTCATGGAGTTGATTCCTATGTATTTTCAGCTGTTGTGGGATCGATCATGGTTTTAACCTGAGAAATACGATTGGCAGGAAATTCGCCTTTTTCTGCATGTTCACGAATAGATTGTTCATTCGGTGCGATGTAAACACAATATACTTTGTCGTCGGTGACATAGCTTTCGACCCACTGTATTTGTGGACCCATTTCTTCCAGAACGCCGCAGGATTTTTGTGAAATTTGCTGGAGTTCTTCGTGGCTTAAGTTGCCGGCGCCGGGAATTTTACGTTCGATAATAAATTTAGGCATGGTTTGCTCCTCGTTTAAATGACCGGTCGTCTTGTGCTAACCGGCAAAAACAACGATACCGTTTGGTACCGGTGATAATTGATTCAGACTTTAAAATAATCGTCCAATAATGTTTGACAACATTCCTGTAAAGGCTTTACGGATTTTTCAATTTTCATTCTTAACAACGCGCCTTGCCAACTGTTCAATAGTAAATTGGCCATACTTTCAGCGCTACGGTCCTTGCGTACCGTACCCTCTGTCTGGGCGCGAGCCAATGCGCTTTTTTGCAGGCTGCTGTAGCGGTTGACAGCAGTCATTAATGCTTGTCGGCACGGGTCGCTACTGTCACCCATTTCACCCATCATATTGCCCAATAAACAACCACCCTTGAAGTCAGCCTGTTCAATTTCAATGATTAACTCATGATAATAACGCTTCAAAGCGGATAAGGCATCCAGTTGGGAGTTTTGCAGATGTCTATTCAAGCGTTGAATAAATGGTTCAATATAATGGCTAATAGCTTCTGCGGCAAATGCTTCCTTGCTGCCAAAATAATTATAAAAAGAACCTTTTGGAATTTGCACGGCATCAAGAATTTGTTTCAATCCGGTACCGTGATAACCTTGATTCATAAGTAATTGGACGCCTTGGTCCAATAGTTTTTCCCGTTTGATTTGTTTGCTGACTGGAATTGACATGGGGCTATTATGTGACCGGTCGTATTGAAATGCAAGATTTTTTGTGGCTGGTGGTGAAAATATTGGAATGTTACTGACTGAAGTCAATATGGTATTGTATTCGGTCACTATTTAATGATTATTGCTATACAGAATAAATTATGGGTATTAAAGCTGATAAATGGATACGCCGAATGGCGCAAAAGCATGGAATGATTGAACCGTTTGAGCCAGGGCAGGTTCGCGAGTCAGAACAAGAGCGAATTATTTCCTATGGTACATCCAGTTATGGTTACGATGTGCGCTGTTCCGATGAATTCAAGATTTTTACCAATATTAATTCGGCGATAGTCGATCCCAAAGATTTTGCCGAAGACAGTTTTGTCGATGTGAAGTCCGATGTCTGTATTATTCCGCCTAATTCTTTTGCACTGGCGCGTACAGTTGAGTTTTTTCGTATTCCGCGTGATGTGTTGACGGTATGTTTGGGTAAATCGACCTATGCACGTTGCGGGATCATCGTGAATGTCACACCGTTGGAGCCTGAATGGGAAGGCCATGTTACCCTGGAATTCTCCAATACCACGCCGTTGCCGGCTAAAATTTATGCCAACGAAGGCGTGGCGCAAATGCTGTTTTTTACCGGGGATGAGGTATGTGAAACTTCTTATAAAGATCGTGGTGGAAAATATCAGGGGCAACTTGGGGTGACGTTGCCTAAAGCCTGAATACGTGTTAAAGATTAAAAAATAACTACATAGGACACAGATATATTCTATCTTGAAAACCTCTGGATTCTCTGCCGTAAAAATAAATTTTACAATCTGGTGGATTATTTATTGCTTGCTGCCTAAGTTAATGTAGCTTGCTGTTTCTAACCGTCAGTGATTCCGGTACGATAGTTGGCGGCATTTGCACGAAAAAGCCTTTATTGTTAATGCTGTCGATAACTTTATTAGTATCTTCTCTTGCCAGTTTGCGTTCGGGCGTTAATTGTAGGGACATAACAAACTCCAGTCGTCCTAAACTTTTAAAT
>CAYYSO010000146.1:0-5524 GCA_964474415.1 uncultured Methylomarinum sp.
ACAGCACGGCATTGCCCAAACCGCCACCCAGCAATAACACGGTCTGTCCTGAAGGAATATCAGTTGGAGTACCGGTAACGCCCATCACCACCAGTGGATCACCGGCTTTCCAGGTTGCGCAGAGCCGTGTGGAACTACCCATTTCCAGAGCAATCAGAGAGATCAGGCCATTTTCTTTGTCCACCCAGGCGCCGGTCAGAGCAATACCTTCGGCAGCCAGTACCGTGCCTTTTTTAACCGGTGCCAGGGTTTCATAGTTTTGTACCCGGTAAAACTGCCCGGGACAAAATTTTCTGGCTGCCTGCGGCGCCCTAACTATGACTTCTATAATGGTTGGCGTCAGTCGGTTAATGGCTACAATACGTGCTTCAAAGACATCATCCAGTTGTTGCTGAAAACTGTGCAAATTCTTATTACGTTGTATTTGTTGAGACGGATCCAGCGCTGCAATATCCTGTTCAAACAATTTGGACACATAAGGATAACCATCTTTGGCGCTAGCCATTGCCTTGACCACATTACCGGCATACACAGGATGATTATCGCCATAAAAACTGATGAATTTACCGTTGCGATGGTAAGAAGTAAACGGCGCTGGTTTACCGACTTTCGGAGTCAGGGCATCCTGTTTGGCAATCAACTCAGCTTTGTCTGTCATCCAGTCGGGTTCATAGCGTTGATAGAATTTACCATCCATTTCAAAACTATCCGGGTGCTCCGATTCGTAAATGGTATTTGGCGAAGTACCGGCAGCAATGAACAAGCTGCACAACTTGACTTGTACATCAGTCTGCTTTTGCCACCTGCCATCCTGTTCCTGCAATTTGTCAAACTTCACCGTCTGCAAATGACCATATTGATCAGGAACAGCTTCAACCGGACTCATGCCTTCCGCCAGTAAAATACCTTCAGTCAGCGCCTGATAGATCTCCTCGTGATTCTGACGGTAGGCGGGAGCATCCTTGATGCCTTTACGGTAAAACAGCGTCACCCCGCCCCATTCCCGTAAAAAAGGCAGAAAATCCGGGATTTCCCCGGCGATTTCGGCCCGCTCGCGTTCACCCTGAATAATGCGGCCATGCGCCAGAAACTCGTCCAGAATCTGTAATTCTTCCTCATCATAGCGTTGGCGAACAAGATCTTCACCATAACTAGCGGTCAATTTTTCATAGCGATGCAGCGTTTTTGTCACCTGAACCGGATAGTAGGCCAACAGCTCTGTTGCTGTATCAATTGCTGTCAGTCCACCACCAATCACACCGGCCGGCAAACGCACCTGAAGATTGGCCAACGAGGACTCCTTGGCCGCTCCCGATAATTGCAGCCCCATTAAAAAATCGGAAGCTTTGCGAATACCGCGGATTAAATTATTTTTTATCCCGATTACCGTCGGTTTGCCGGCGCCGCTGGCGATGGCAATATGGTCAAAGCCCATATCCCAGGCTTCATTGATAGTGACTGTTCCACCAAAACGAACTCCGCCGTAACAACGGAAAGCCTGATGACGCAGTAGATTAAGATAAATGACTTTAAGGAAATTTTTATCCCAGCGCACGGTAATACCATATTCGGCAACACCGCCGAATCCGAGCATGACCCGCTTATCCAGATCGTCATAAAGCTCATTGAAATCCCGTATCGGCAATGGTGCTGTTTCGCTATCACCTGTCAGTTCTCTTGGAAGAGGTTCAATTTTCAGACCATCAATTCCAACAACACCGAAACCTTCATTCAACAAATAATGCGCCAGGGTATAACCAGCTGGCCCCATACCTGCCACTAAAACGTTTTTGCCGTTGTAGGGCAAGACATGAGGCAGCTTGATATTTAACGGATTCCAGCGTGATAACAGGCTGTATATCTCAAACCCCCAAGGCATAAACAACACGTCGGTCAACACATTGGTTTCAATTTGTGGAATATCGACCGGTTCGGTTTTCTGATAGATACAGCCTTTCATACAATCATTACAAATGCGGTGTCCGGTTCCGGGACACATTGGATTATCGATCATAACCATGGCCAGGGCAGCGATATTGTCGCCCTGACGTTTAAGCACATGCATTTCCGAGATTTTTTCTTCCAGCGGACAGCCAGTGATGGTCACACCCAGCGGATTGGTTTTGAAACTGCCGTCTTTTTTGTTTTTCATCCCCTTGGAGCAGGAATCTGTGTCCCGGTCATGACAATATATGCAATGATCAACCTCATACAGCACCTGACGTTGGTCATAGCGTTTATCGGTTAAGGCAAAACCATCGCGACGACGATGATGTTCTTTGCTGGCAGTCCATAGCGAATATTTATTTTCGGTAATAATTTCATGTTCAACCAGATCCTTAAAATCAGTTTTGGCGGGAGTTTTAAAGCTGACCCAACCGGCAACCTGTTTCTGCAGTTTCGGGATTTTTAAGGCTGCGAAACTCCAACGTCGGACAATTTCCAACAGTGATTCAATAAAACCGGCAGAATCCTGTATCGCCAATTGTTGTGTCAATAAGGAAGCTGTTTGTGAATTTTCTGTTAATTGATTTTTTATCAACAACGCTTGTGAATCGAGCTCATCGGTATCCTTTTGGCTATTGGAGAATCTGTCGGCCAAATGCCACAGTTCGCTGCCCAGTTCACTCACTGCCATTTCCGGATCATTGCGCCATAAATCTGCGCGTCCACTACTTGTCAGTAAAGCCTCCATTTGTTGCAGCAGTGTCTGAATATCCCAGTCGGTTATGTTGGTCTGTTTGAACTGTTTTGCCAGTTTACCGACGATTTCAGTCCGATAGACAAACACATGATCAAATTCATGTTGAATTCTGTCAATCTGTTCCAGTCTGCCAGTATCGATATTAAATAATTTTGCAACGAATGATCCCAGCAGCGGCGCCATTCTGACCAGCAAATCAGAAATCTGCACCGCAGTCATCCCTTCGCCCTGACAATCTTGATAAGCGGCAAATTCACTATACAACACTGGATCGTGTTTTTTTACGGAGTGTTCAAATTCCTGGAAAAGTTTGGCCAGTTTTTCCGGTTTATGGAGGTCAGCATAATCATATCCGGGAATGCCTAGTAACAGCTGCGTAGAACTTTCAGGTTGATGAATCATAATCGTTGTTGTGAAATGTATATTCAAAGTAGTGTGGCTGGTTTGCTCTGATTCCCTCGATCTTCCGTGGGAATCCGTACCAAAGCCCATTAAATGCCGGTAGATATTCCCATGCAGGAGCGTCACTGCCATTAAGTTAAACTGTTTGTTAAATTTAATTAGGGTGTAGGTGCGAATGAATTCGCATCCAATTCACATTTCCTTAACTTAATGGCAGTGACGCAGAAGCGTGGGAACGATAAATTTCGACAGCCTATAATAAGCTGTCAACCAAGAAGATGACGAAATTCCTGAATGGTTTCCTCAGTCAAGAGCTGACGCTGATGATCCCATTTAACGCCGTTAAGTTCTTTAGCCAAAAAATTGATCGTCTGAATAAAGTCTTCAAAAACTGCTAATGGATTATCCACTTCACGAGGCTGCATAAAAAAAACAATGCCGGGACAGCTGAATGCCTGCAGATTATCTTTTGGAAATGTACCGGGCTCTACCATACTGGCCACAGCAAAATCGACTAACCTGTTCGCATCAAGTCGCTCAAATACTTGTACGCTACCGTATTTAAGTCCAACCCGATCAAAAGCGGCTTTCAAATCAGCCCCATTAAAGCCTTCATCGGCCCGGGCAACAATACTGAACTGAATTAATTTCGGAAGTTGAACAGTCTGTTCCTCAGGCTGCGATTTTTGCGACTGGGAAATTTCTGCATCTGCGGTAATGGGATCAGTACCATAATCATCATCCAATGCCGACCCTAAAGGTACAATATCGAAATCGTCATTTTCAGTTTTCAGAACCAATGATTCATCAATATTGTCTAACGGGTTACCACGATCATAAAAATTTATATCCCGATCTTTTCGTCTGGATTTAAAAACACTCCACAGCACCATGCCTAAAACAACAATTGCCCCTACCGCAATAATCACAATTCTTAAAATATCTTTATCCATCAGCTTTCTGCCATTACTACCGCTTCTTCAATATCGACCGCAACCATTCGGGAAACCCCCGGCTCTTTCATGGTAACACCTGCCAGATGTTTTGCAATTTCCATTGTCACTTTGTTATGTGATATATATAAAAACTGAACCGTTGTCGACATATCTTCGACCATTTGTGAAAACCGTACCACATTAGCATCATCCAGAGGTGCATCCACTTCATCCAGCAAACAAAAAGGTGCCGGATTGAGGTCAAATATTGAAAACACCAGGGCAACAGCTGTTAGCGCTTTTTCTCCACCGGATAACAGATGAATTGAACTATTTCTTTTACCGGGAGGCCGGGCAACAATATTAACGCCGGTTTCAAGCAAATCCTGCTCGGTTAACTCCAGATAAGCCTGACCACCACCAAACAGGCGTGGAAATTTGTCCTGAAGACCGTTGTTAATTTTATCGAATGTTTCTTTAAATCGCTGCCTGCTTTCCTTGTCTATTTTACTGATAGCCTGATCCAGCGTACTCAACGCTTCCTGCAAATCATCATGTTGTTCATTGAGAAAATTCATGCGTTCTGATTGTGATTTATATTCTTCAATAGCCGTTAAATTGATTGATCCTAGTCTCTCTATCTGTTGAGTCAAGCCATCAATTTTACGTTTCCAAAGTTGTTCATCGGCATCAACCGCTAATGTCTGCAGAATTTTTTTCACATCAGCATCCATCTCGTCCAGCTGTTCGCTCAATGTTTGCTGCCGTACCTGGCTATCGCGTTGTTGAAAGCGAATCTGATCCAGTTTTTCCTTCTGTTTTTCCATATCCCGTTGAGTACGAGTATGCTGTTCGGATAATTCAACAATGGTATTTTCAATAACCTGTTGGGTTTCTCTCGCCTGTTTTAATTGCTGCTCCAGCTGTTGTTTTTTATCAGCAAACTGTTGCAGTTGCATTTTTTCATCATCAAGAGGTTGTAAATTGGTATGCAGTTTATTTTCCAATTCCTCTATCCGTTCGGCAGACTGTTGGTTTTGTGTGTGTAATCTTTCAATCTGCCGGATTGTCAAAGTTTCAGCGGATTTTAAAGACTCAACCTGGGCTTCAAGAGTATGTACCTGCTTACGCGCTTCATTCACAGCTTGATCAGTATGGTGTTGTTGCTCCTGTAATTGCTGATTTAACTGCTCTAACTCCAGCTTTTTAGCATTTAACCCACCAAGCTTTTGTTCCGCTTCCTGCTTCAACGCTTCTGCTTCTGCAACAGCTTCAGCATTTTCCGCAAGATCAGCCATCACATCATCAATTTCATTAGCCAGCTGATTTAACCTTCTTTGCTGGTGTTCATGGCGGGTAGAATAAGCGCTGAATTCTGCACTTTTGGCTGACAGTTCAGTCCCTAACGACTTATCCTGCTGTTGGATACTCTCTCTGTTTGTTTCACTGGCTTTTAATGCTTGCTCGGTTTCTTCCAAACGTT
>CAYYSO010000147.1:0-5517 GCA_964474415.1 uncultured Methylomarinum sp.
TGTAAATAACCCGTTGGACTCGGGGCAAAACGTGTTTTTATACTCATCCTGATTATTTCTTCATTAAAAATCTTTTGGCATATTCTCTGGGTATGGATCGGGCTGCATTTAAACGCATCCCCTGATAACTGAACTTAACGCTTCCTTTGGCAGCATCATTTCTACCTAAAATGGCTAAAGAAGTACCATGCCCTTGCGCGGCAGCTTTTTCATACCATTTATTTGCACTTTTTTTGTCGCCAGGAACCCCTAAGCCTCTATCATACAGCGCCCCCATAACCACTTGCGCTTCAATAACCCCCTGATCGGCCGCTTTTTTCATCCATTCTGCAGCTTTCTCATTATTTTGTTCGAACCCTTGCCATCCCAATAAATACATTGACGCTAACTTTGCCTGTGCCTGGGCATCCCCTTGTTCAGCCAACTGTTGAATTTCTTCCTGACTCCCGGCAATTGCAGAGACAGAAAACGATATCATTAAAGACAGCAAAAACAACTTCAGTATTTTATACATCGTTAACCTCATATTCATTTTTTGTTCATAAACCAAGCGTTATTATTTCATGCTATTACACAAAGGTGAATGTACTATTAAAAAATAATCAAATAAGCTACACTTTGCTTGTTAGGGTATAAACATCACCCTTAATAATAAAAAGAAAGGAGATTTGAATGAAAATAACAACATTACTGGCTGCTACCGTTACCGGGGCAGTTTTATCCGGCTGTGCAACCCAGGCAGTCAATAATTTTCAAGCCTTTCAAGCTAAGAACTTGAACAATAAGATTAAATCGGGTGCTCTGGTACAAAAAACCAACAGCTTTTTTGTCATCAATGATTCTTCTTCTTCAATGAGTGACACCTACCTGGGTTCAGGCTTTACTGATCAACCTGACGCTACAAAATTTTCGATTGAAAAAGAGTTACTCAATCGAATGAATCAAACGATCCCTGATGTTTCACTCTCTTCCGGTTTACGCAGTTTCGGTTTTGGTCCTTGCCTTTCATGGGGTTTTACACAATTAAACCAGGCTGTACAAACGTATTCTTCAACGTCATTTGACAGCGCTTTAAACACCCTGGAATGTTCCAGTGGCGGGACTCCAGTTGCCAGCGCCTTTAACGCAGCAGCAAATGACTTGCCTAACGCTTCCGGCAATATCGCGTTAATTCTATTGAGTGACGGACATAACTACGATTCCTCCCCGGTTCCCGCCGTTCAGGAATTAAAAGCACAATATGGCGATAAACTTTGCGTTTACACAGTTTGGGTCGGCAATGAAAATGAAAAAGACGGGCAATCCGTTCTCAATCAATTAGCTAATATTGGACAATGCGGTTTTTCCACAACCGCAGCCGCCATTTCATCCGCTTCGGGCATGGCCAACTTTGTTGAACAGGTATTTTTTAAAGGCGGCACAGCCTTCCCAACTGCAAAAGACAGTGATGGAGACGGTGTTATTGACGCCAAAGACAAATGCCCCGATACCCCCAAAGGTGCAACGGTTGACAAAGACGGATGCTGGGCATTCCACGGTGTACTATTTGATACCGACAGTGCAAAAATCAAGTCAAAATATCATCCAATGTTCACTAATGCCGTTAAGGTTCTGAAATTGAATCCCGGCCTGACTGTTGAAATTCAAGGTCATACCGACAGCCGGGGTTCAGAGGCTTACAATCAGGCATTATCCGAGCGCCGTGCTGCAGCGGTTAAAAATGAACTAATTAGTCACGGAATTGATGCCACACGTTTAACAACTGTTGGTTTTGGTGAATCAAAACCTGTAGCATCAAATGATACTGTGGAAGGCATGGCACAAAACCGTAGAGTTGTTTATTTAAGAACCGACAGGAAATGGAAATAAAAGAACCGATATAATCTGTATTTCAAAGACAAGTCAGAATATACAAGTTATAAAAATCTCATTTCTATACTTCGCACGGTCACAGATGTACCGTGATAAGGCGTTGATATTGGCACAAAAGCAGCCATTGGAATCTTCATCGGTGACTGCGCGAAGTATAAGTCATTAGCATTCTTTCACTGGCAAACAAGACCAGTTAATAAAAAGGGAAGCAACAGTTTCCCTTTTTATGGCGTATAAATCTTGATACTACTCGGATGTCTGACCAGCATCGTAATTCTGCTTTTTGATTTATGTAACCAACCACGAACCTCAACTTTTTTTCCGCGATATTGTTCTAAATCAGGAAATAAATCCATAGCCCGTCTTTTTATTTTGATGGAAAAATTTTCGGCAAACTGCAAATAAATATTTCGCCGGGTTTGCTTAATATTTTTAATCACACCCGTTACCCTTTTCCAGCCTTTCAAGTTTCCCTGCTGTAGTTGGGTAAACGGCTGACTGGCATATTGCCGATAACCCCATAGACCACGCCGGGCATTTTCCGCCCTGTCCTGAGCTGCTAAAAATTCATCAACATATTTTAAATTCGGCGGATAAATATTAGCCGTTGCCAGCCCCTCTTTCACTAATTCAAGATTCAAATGCGTTCCATCCTCTGTAAAGACGTACGCCAGTAATCGTCCGTATTTATCTTTTTTTTCAACATCCCGTTCAAGACGTATTCTTTTGTTTTTCAGCTTTCTGATCAACCACTTTTTAGCTTCTTCCCCACCCGCATCTGCCTCTTTGTCCCGATGTGCCACTTCAGGTGTATTAATACCCAAAAAACGCACTTTCTGACCATTCGTCAGCAGCACAGTATCGCCGTCATAAACTTTCCTGACTTTCTGGTAACTATACCCGGGATTAATTGTTAAAATATCAGCATTCTGATGTGGACGGTCCGAGTAGTGTCGCTTGCCCTGATTATCAACCCACTGAAAAACTTCGGCACAAAATGCACTTGACTCAACAACAAAAACAGCGATCAGCAAAAATATTTTCATCTTCCCAACATTTTTCATAACAACCCAGTATTTACTAAATAATAGACCATCTATAACTGTTCACTGTCCTACCTGTTTGAGATACATTAGTCCATTATCCTGTTAACTATGAAAAATTTACCATGATCACAATTATCCAGCGTGTTTTACAAGCTAAAGTAACTGTTGAAGGTATTGATATCGGTAAAATTGACCAGGGCATCATGGCTCTGGTTGCTGTCGAAAAACAAGATGGTGAAAAACAGGCAGACCGCCTGCTGGAACGTATTTTGAACTATCGGATTTTCGCCGATGCAGACGATAAAATGAACCTCAGTCTACGCAATATTAATGGCGGATTATTGATTGTTCCGCAATTTACCCTGGCTGCCGATACCCAAAAAGGCAATCGACCCAGTTTCACTTCCGCGGCATCGCCGGAAAAAGGGCGGGAATTGTTTAACTATTTTCAACAACGGACTAAAATTGTCTATCCGGCATCAGAGTTCGGTCGTTTCGGCGCGGATATGCAAGTGTCATTAATTAACAACGGCCCAGTGACATTTACTCTTCATGTCAGCTGATTATCCCCACTTAAATAATCTGGAAATTTTTGATAATCCGGCATTCAGTACAACAGCCAGATACCGCCTATTCCCTTCAAAATCAGCATAGTATTACTCTATCCTCATTATCGGCAAAATAATTCTCGCCTAAAACAACAGCACATTGTCACGATATATATGCCCTCCTTACTTCAACCTAGAAAAATCAGTTGTTCACGGTTTCTATCACAAGCTCTTGATTCCACAGCACTTCAAAAAAATGCCCGCTTAACCGAATGGGTGAAGCTCAGACTTTTTTTACCTACAGGAATGTAGGAAATGCAGGTTTTGCAGGAGCAAAAACCTGTAAAGCACTGTGAAACCAATATCTTGCACTATAATTCCGCACCCAATTGATCTTTCTAGGCTCAAAAAACCTCCCTATTCAATACACTTTTGTTCATAAAAACTCCCACAACTCTCCCATTACAAAAACAAAGTTTTGCTTGATACTAAGCCCCGTGTTGAAAACAACAAGAAACCAATCGGGAGAACGCAAATGAACAAACTGCCAGAAACTGTTGCCACTAAATTTTCAGAATTGTTTGTAACTCTGCATCATGCAACGGATGATCTAAAACTTGCCGGAGCTGAAGCTAATTTAAACGGTGATTTTTCACAAGTCACACACCTCAATGAGCTATGTCTCAAGTTGCAATCTCTGGATACCGAAATCAAAGCCATCGTCAATAACTTTGATACAAAATATAATACTCGTTCGTCCAAAAATGCGACTTTCCGTAAGAAGAACAGAAACCGTACCCGTAAGCCAAGTAGTCGTATAAGAGTAAAGGTGGCAGATAAAATGATTGAAGAACCTACCATTAAAGAAACCTTTGTCAAAACATTACAGGTGTTTGGATTAAATCGGGTGGCAAAGCTGAATAAAATCATGAGCAATGCTCCGTTGATAGCGAGAACGCCAGTCGTCAATAGCTATCAAAATCAAAAAAATGTGATGGATGGTATGTTACAACTCATGTAAATAAGCACACCGCATCCACCATGCTGAAAGAAATTGGTCAGGAATTAAATATACCCGTTAAATTCGAGGATTGTTGAATGACCTCTACACAAGGAAGTGATAATCAACTATTTGGACCACAAACCAGACAAACAGGACAGGACAAGAACATGACCGAACAAAATACAATCGCAATTTCCGGGTTACAGCAAAAAGCAAACAGTGGCGATGCACAAGCGCAGTTTGATTTGGCTTTACGCTATATCAAAGGGACAGATGTCGAAAAAAATAGTGCGTTAGCTTTTGACTGGTTCAACAAAGCGGCTGAAAACGATCATGTCAATGCCCAGTTTGCATTAGGTTTGTATTATTTTTTGGGCGTTGGTTCGAAGCAAACCCAAAAACTTGTTAATAGATGGGTTTGGAAATCTGCTCAGGGTAAAGATGTTGATCCGGCGCTTGATTTAGCTATCAGCCAGGCAGTAACTGCTGTAGATAAGGGGTTTACAAAGGGCAATGAAAATCTTGCTTATCTGTGGTTTAACAAAGCGGCTGAAAAAAATCATCATGAGGCAATCTATTGGCTGGGGCAATGTTACCAAAATGGTTGGGGTACAGAGAATAATGATGGCTTGGCGTTTGAATGTTTTAAAAAAGCGGCAGAACAAAAAGTTAATGATGCTTATTATGATTTAGCGCTTTGTTATTATCACGGTAAAGGTGTTGAGCAAAGTGATGTGCTGGCTTTTGAGTGGTGTAAAAAAGCGGCTGAACGGAATATCCCTGAGGCACAATATTGGCTTGCATGTTCTTACTTTGACGGTAACCATGTTGAACAGAATGCTGAGCTAGGTTTTATCTGGATGAAAAAATCTGCTAACTCTGATAACGGTGGATATAAGAAGGCTATAGCATATTTGGCTAAATGTTACGAACAAGGTATTGGTACAGAAAAAAATAATGAAAAAGCATTTAACTGTCATGAAAGTTTATCAATTGTCAATGGCCAAAATAATTGACCCCCTTTCGGACAATAATTTTGACCCCCCTT
>CAYYSO010000148.1:0-5504 GCA_964474415.1 uncultured Methylomarinum sp.
CCCCTACTGCTCGTCAGGTTAGAGAGCTGTTAATCCGTTTGTGGCGACAACGTCCGCATACCGTTCTTTTTGTCAGCCACGATCTGCGAGAAGCCATTGCCCTGGCAGACCGTCTTGTGTTTCTGTCACACCCGCCGATGAGGGTCATTAGTGAAATCAATGTACCGATAGCCCGAGACAGTCGTCATGATGAAAGTGAAATTGAAACATTCCGCAGACAACTACTCACTGATTACCCCGAAATCAAACAATTGCTTTAATCTGGATTTAACGTTGTGAAAATCGTCAACAACTCGACAAGTGTTGAAGAAACCATCAAAAAGTCCCGTTTTATCGGCGTCATCAGCCCTTGCCAATCTGAAAACGACGCGCACAACCTGTTATTGCAACTGCAGAGGCAACATCCAAATGCCAGCCACATCGCATTTGCTTATCGCATTGCTACCGAAAAAGGTCGGGTCTGTCGTTTTTATGATGCCGGAGAACCCTCAGGAACGGCAGGAAAACCGATATTTCATCAACTGGAAGGCAAACAACTGATCAATGTCATTGTTATCGTTATCCGCTACTTTGGCGGCATTAAACTGGGCGCCGGTGGTTTGACTCGTGCTTATGGCAATACCGCAGGAAAAGTGATTAATGAAGCTCAACTTGGTGAATATATAGAATATGCAGAACTCGAATTGGAGCTGGAATACAAACAAATACAATCATTGGAGTATCATTTAAAGAAACTGAACGGCCAGGTGATCAATCAGGAGTTTGCTGAGAAAGTACAAATAAAGATCAGAATTCCCGCAAAAAATCTTGCCGCAATCAAAGCTGTGGTCTGAATTTGATGACCGCACAAAAACGCTATCCAGTCAATCAGGATAAATCATATTTACGTAATTTTTCCACCAGTGTGGTTCGACGCATATTCAATAATTTGGCAGCATGAGCAACAACGCCGTTACATTCGTCCAGTGCCTGTTTGATTAAACCGCTTTCCAGATCACTTAAATATTCTTTTAAATCCATACCGTCATCTGGCAAATGCGTTATTGCAGAAACCACAGGGGCAGTTTGTGATACCTGTGGCTGTGATGCCCTCTCCGCCAATTCCACCTCGTCCTGAACGGAATCTTGTTGTACCAGAATTTCAGCCGTTACCCCATCCGGCACCTCATATGACTGAAATTTTTCCGGTAAATCAACCGCATTAACTATGCCATTGGGCTTAATGATTGCCAAACGTTCAATCAAATTGGCCAACTCGCGCACATTACCCGGCCAATCATGTTGCATTAACAAGGCCTGAGCATCTGCGGTTAATTTCACATTCCCCCTGTTAGCAGCAGCCATCCTGTCGATTAAATCATTGACTAACCAGGGGATATCTTCAGCCCTGTTTCGCAGAGAAGGCACTTCAATAGGAAAAACATTCAACCGGTAAAATAAATCTTCGCGAAAACGCTTTTCCTTTATTTCTTCCTCCAAATGACGGTGAGTTGCCGCAATGATCCTCACATTACACTGAATGGTTTTATTGCTTCCAACTCTTTCAAAGGTTCTTTCCTGCAACACCCGCAACAATTTTACTTGCATTGGCATCGGCATATCGCCAATTTCATCCAGAAAAAGCGTCCCGCCCTCCGCCATTTCAAAACGCCCCTGTCTTGCAGTCAAGGCGCCGGTAAAAGCGCCTTTTTCATGGCCGAATAATTCACTTTCCAGCAACTCACCAGGGATTGCACCGCAATTAACCGGCACAAATGGATTTTTTTTACGTTGTGAATGACGGTGTAATGCTTGCGCAACCACTTCTTTACCAGTCCCTGATTCACCCAGAATTAAAACCGTCGCATCTGAACCGGCCACTTGGTCTATCAACTTTCGTGTTTGTTTAATCGCCGGACTATTTCCCGCCAGCCCTTTATCTGCAATGCGTTTACCTTGTACTGTTATGATTGGTTTAGGTTTCGGCAAAGTTTTTAATAATTCACTAAAAACACTATAGGTTGTCGGCCATTCCAGAACCTTTGTCACCATTTTCTGAATGGCAGAAGAAATTTGTAACAAAGTCCCCTTATCAATAAGCAAAAAAACCGGAATATCCGTCACCTTTTCCCTCACTGACTTGACTAAAGCCCCTTGCTTATCATTTCCGCCACCGATAAAAACAGCTCTTATGTTGTCAGAATAGTTTGCTGATGACTGAAAATCTTGCGGAGTAATTATCTTAGCACCCAGCTCCAGAAAGCCCAGAATGCTCTCAAACTGTTGACTCCGGGCTTTATTATCATCAATTAACAAAACACAAGGTAAAGCCATATGTTATATCTCTTTTGAAAACCATACATAAATAGAAAAGGTACCTCTAAAAATAGTGATTTTTGTTGTAATAGCAAGAAAGCACCGTGAAGAAAAGTGAATTATCAGGGTAGCTCTTGATAACCCGTTGTATTAACCTAGAAAAATCAATTGGATCACGGATTCTAGCATAAGCTATTGATTCCGCGCCCAGCTGATCTTTCTAAGATTAAGGTAACACGCAACACATCCTTATATTTCAGAGGCAAGTCAGTTGCCGAAGTTATCTCATGAACGTTCCCAAGTTAAACATCGAACACCAACCCTGTAAAAATACTAATTTATTTAGCATGTTATAAACCCGACTTAATGTTATTTAAAGAATTATTCAGCCCTCCCCGGCCAAATTTAGTTCACAAGACTTGACAAATTTTTCCCAGTATAGAAACTAGACACTGTTTATAACTTTCTTGCCCCATTTCGTTGAACGATATTTCCCTGAGTATACTCTTTAGTATATTGGCAGTTTTATTACTTCTTTCTGCTTTCTTTTCCGGTTCTGAAACCGCCTTAATGACTCTTAATCGTTATCGGTTGCAGCATCTTGTTAAACAAAAACATCGCGGAGCCATTAAAGCCAGCCGATTATTGAAAAGACCCGATCGCCTGATTGGTCTAATCTTATTAGGAAATAACTTTGTTAATATTCTAGCCTCATCGCTTGCGACTGTCATCGCTATCCGTATTGGTGGCGAACAGGCCATCGCCGCCGCCGCCGCATTGCTCACTCTGGCCGTCCTGATTTTTTCAGAAGTAACCCCTAAAACCCTGGCCGCCATCAAACCGGAAGTACTGGCTTTTCCAGCTGCCTGGATTTATACCCCTTTATTAAAACTTTTTTATCCGATTGTCTGGGTTGTCAATTTAATTGCCAACTTATTACTACGTTTGTTTGGTGTCCATGTTTCCAAAAATAAAAAAGACACACTCAATAAGGACGAATTGAAAAGTATCGTATCTGATGCCGACAACCTGATGCCGGCCCGCTATCAAAATATGCTGTTAGGCATATTGGATATGGAATCTGCCTCTGTTGAAGACATCATGACACCCAGAAACGAAATTATTGGAATTGATCTGGAAGCCCCTATTGAGACGATTATTCAGCAATTACAAAACAGCCCTCACACACGGCTGCCTGTCTATAAAAAAAGTATCGACAGGGTTATCGGTTTTCTCCATTTACGAAAGGTATTGTCCCTTAGCAATCAACAGAATTTTGATAAGCAGTGTATAACCAATAACCTGATCAAGCCCTTCTTCATCCCTGAAAATACCCCGCTACACAAACAAATTCAATGCTTTAAAACCGAAAAACTACGCATCGGTCTGGTAGTAAATGAATATGGCGATGTACAAGGTCTGGTCACACTGGATGATTTATTACAGGAAATTATTGGCGATCTGATTGTTGAAGAAGCGGATGTCAGCGTTCAACATGATGGCAGCTATCTGGTTGATGGCAGCATCACTATCCGCGAACTCAATCGTATTACTCAATGGGAATTACCTACCGAGGGGCCGAAAACCCTTAACGGACTGATTATCGAATACATGGAAACGATTCCTGAAGTCGGCACCAGTGTCAAACTTCATGGTTATCGGCTTGAAATAATTCAACGCGATGAAAACACCATCAAACTGGTAAAATTTCACCCTCCCGAATAATTTCAATAAACTTGGTAACATTATTATGCTGACAGAGCCAGCCTGTAGCATATCTGAGATCTACATAACAAAGATAGCTTACAGGAATTTTTTTCGATTAAAGTATTTAATATAGCAAGCTTAAAATTAACGTCTATACTGACAACTTGAGTAGGGGTTAATTTCATAAAAACGATGGCAAAATTTACCGTTTATTTTAAAGAAAAGGCACTAAGTACAGAGATTTTCGACTCGGGTGTTGTTCATATAGGTCGTGATGAAACCAATGACATTACTGTTGACAGTCTGGCTATAGCTCCTGCACATGCGGCGGTCATCATAAAAGAAAACGGTTGTATTATTAAACAGCTGAACGATGATTATCAGTTAATAATTAATAATATACCCACCAAAGAAAGTGTTTTACAAAATAACGACCAAATAAATATTGGAAAACACTCCATTGTGTATAGTATAACGGAATCAGTTGCCCCCATACCCAAATCGAAATCAAACGACAAAATACTTGATTCTCTCAATGAAAAAATTGAGGAAAGCATTAAAATACCGGAAGCCAATTTACAGATCATGAACGGTCCTCATATTGGTCGTATTCTGGCATTAAAAAAAACCATGACTCGAATTGGTAATAGTCATTCAGGAATTGCCGTTATATCCCGCAGAAAAGAGGGTTATTTTATTTCTGCGCTGGAAAATTCCGATAATATAACTGTCAATAATGAAGCATTAGGTGAAAAGTCTATAAAACTCAATTCTAATGACATCGTATCTATTGACGAAACTTCGATGCAATTTTTCTGTTAACTGATTTTATGACTTTTGATAAAACTGAAGACAAACGTCGCTTTCATCGTATTATCTATAACGCTGATGCCTTCCTGAGCGGAAACCAGGGCAGCTATCAATGCGGCATCATAGATTTATCATTAAAAGGCTGTCTGCTGCGTTTTGAACAACCCTGGTCAGCCTCTCTTGAAGACTTATACACCTTGACACTGCAACTGTCCGATTCGGTCACTATAAAAATGGAAGTCAGTGTCAGCCATGTTATCGGCAATGAAGTGGGGTTTAAATGCGAACATATTGATATAGACAGTATCTCTCAACTCAGGCGTCTGGTTGAGCTTAATCTTGGCGATAGTGCATTACTGGAAAGAGATTTACTAGCCTTATCTGATCCCCATATTGATTAGAAACCGGAAATGTAAATCCCACTGTCTGAGTTATTGCCAAGAAATTAGGCTGTTTTTATTTTTCCGCTATCAGGTGTGGATTTATAGCACCTACAATCCAACTCATATTTTCTCTTTCGTCTAAATAATCACATTACAATTCATTTAGCACCTCAAGCGCATCCTGAATATTGGCAACCGCACTGATTTTCAAACCTGAAACGGCCTGTTTCGGTTTATTCGCCTTTGGGATTACTGCCCTTTTAAAACCATGCTTAGCAGCCTCATTAAGCCGGGCATGACCATTAGCCA
>CAYYSO010000149.1:0-5450 GCA_964474415.1 uncultured Methylomarinum sp.
CAGCTTGTGAGTAGCCTTTAACCTTGACTGTGCGTTTTTCCAGTAAGGCCAAAGGTGGTAAAGCACCTTGGTACGATTCAGCATCAAATAAATCAACTTGAGCCTCTTTCGCTTCCCGCACGCTGAGCTTAACCTTATTCAATACAGGTGCGATTTTAACCTTTGGTTTTTTCGCGGCTTTCGCTTTTTTTACTCTTGGAATAGAGCTTTTAATTTTATTGTTCTGGTAATCTTGCCAAAACTGCATGGTTTTCCGATACACTAAGGAACTGCAAAGCAGTGAATACTTACCCACTATATCCATCACCACAAACCAGGACAAACCAGTAAATAAGGTAACACCGGCCAGAAATAAAGCGAGCAACAATAAGGTTGCCCCCGAGTTCCCCAGGATGATAACCAGGGCATCCCCTATTTCTTCGCCCAGAATACCTCCCGTACTACCAGGCAACTCCAATTGAATTCTTAGCAGATGTAAATAAAAAATAGCGGCGCCGGAAACCAGGGTTGCAATAAACCCGATCCAGCGAATAGCAATAATAAATTTACTGCCTTTTTGTTTGGCCTGCGTATAAACCAGATAACCATGCCACACAATCATGACCGGGAATAAAAAGGCCATCAAACCGAAAAAACTCAATACAAAATCAGATATCCAGGCCCCCACTACACCACAGGCATTATTGATGGTCTGCATGGAACCGCTATGCGTCCAACCGGCATCTTCATTGTTAAATGTTATTAAGGCAATAAAAAAAAACAGCGCTACACTTAAAAAAGCCAGGAATGCAACTTCGCGTAACCCTCGAACAGTTTTTTCTTCTATAACGGCAACCATATCTATTATTTTTCAATAAAGCTTTAACAAAGCTTCATTATAGATGATTAGTATTGGTTTTAACATTAAATTGTAACCATATGAAATATTACATTTTTCTTTTATATCAAATAAAACCTTATAGACACAACAGTTTAATCCCACAACAATTATTCGTATAATAAAGGAAGTCTATTCAACCTATATTCAAAAAAAGGTGCAGAGTGTTGATTTATTCAGGCCGACTGTTAGAGAACGTTGCAGTCAGAGCCTACAGATACGAATTTATGCATCTTGGGAAATCAATAACCTGCATCCTTTATGCGAATCACACTGAACAAATACAAACCTCTTTAATGGAGATGCTCTAAATGGCTAATGCAAAACATTGCAAACTTTTAATTCTTGGTTCCGGTCCAGCCGGTTACACAGCTGCTGTTTATGCAGCCAGAGCAAATCTTAATCCGGTTATAATTACCGGTATGGAACAGGGTGGCCAATTAACCACAACCACAGATGTCGATAACTGGCCGGGTGATGTGGAGGGTCTGCAAGGTCCTGAATTGATGGAAAGAATGCGTAAGCATGCGGAACGATTTGATACTGAAATTATTTTTGATCACATCCATACTGTCGATTTATCCAGTCGTCCGTTTACCTTAACCGGTGACTCCGGTATTTACACTTGCGATGCCTTGATTATTGCCACCGGCGCTTCGGCAAAATATCTGGGTTTACCGTCTGAAGAAGCATACAAAGGCAAAGGTGTTTCCGCCTGCGCGACCTGTGACGGCTTTTTTTACCGCAACAAACCGGTGGCTGTCATCGGGGGCGGTAACACTGCAGTTGAAGAGGCACTCTATCTTTCCCATATTGCATCTAAAGTGACTGTGATTCATCGACGTGATAAATTCCGTTCAGAAAAAATACTATCGGACCAACTGCTTGAAAAGGCTAAAAATGCTAATGTAGAAATCGAATGGAATTACACCCTGGATGAAGTGCTGGGCGATGACATGGGCGTGACCGGCATGAGAATTAAAAACACTCTGGATGGCTCTACAAAAGATGTCGATGTACACGGTGTCTTTATTGCCATTGGACACACCCCAAACACCAATATTTTCGTCGGCCAGGTGGATATGGAAAACGGCTATATCATTGTTAACAGTGGCATTAAGGGAAATGCCACTGCCACCAGTGTAGAAGGTGTTTTTGCAGCAGGCGATGTCATGGACCCTCATTACAAACAGGCAGTCACTTCTGCCGGCGCCGGTTGTATGGCGGCTCTCGATGCCGAAAAATACCTTGATGAACAAGAAGCTTAATACTGAAAGATTTAGCTGTAGGAGGCGCATCCCTCAGGCTGAACCGAGCATGACAATCGCGTTGTGCCATTCATCATGCCCGAGGGCCGCGCACTTCAGTTTTTATCGCTATGAAAATTACTACACTTGACCCCTTCAGGCCCGATCAACCATTCCCCAACCCCAAAAATGCACTTGATGATCCGGATGGTTTATTAGCTATTGGTGGCTGCTTAACGCCTCAGCGTATCATTAATGCCTATCGTCATGGTATTTTCCCCTGGTATAACCCTGGTGAGCCGATTTTATGGTGGTCCCCCAACCCCAGACTGGTTTTATTTCCGGATCGATTACAGATTTCTCACAGTCTGAACAAAACACTCCGAAAAAATATTTTCGATATCACTTATGACCAGGCTTTTGCTGATGTTATCAATGCCTGCGCAGCGCCTCGCCATCAAGAAAACACCACCTGGATTAGCTCTGAAATAAACCAGGCATACAACCAACTGCATCAACAAGGCGTCGCTCATTCAGTCGAAGCCTGGCATAACGACAAACTGGTAGGTGGCTTATATGGTTTGGCTATTGGTCAAGTGTTTTTTGGTGAGTCTATGTTTCATATTCAGACCGATGCTTCAAAAGTGGCCTTTGTTCATCTGGTTAAACAACTGATTGCATGGAACTACCAATTAATTGATTGTCAGGTACACAGCAATCATTTGGTCAGCCTGGGTGCTGAAGAAATTGATCGAGCTGATTTTAACGAGCTGTTAAAACAACTCCGCCACCAGCCAGCCTCAAAACAGGCATGGCAAAACAGATGATTTCAATTCCGCTCTATCTGACTGAACAACACGGTTGCAGTTATCTTGCCGACAAATCAGCCCAAACCGCTTTTGTCCATCCTGTATTTGAATTAAATTCTGACATTTATTCGCGCCTGATTGAACAAGGTTTCAGACGTAGCGGCAACGAAGTTTACACCCCGCACTGCCAGCATTGCCAACAATGTGTGCCGGTAAGGATTCCAGTTGAACAATTTCAGGCAAACCGCAATCAAAAGCGTTGCCTAAAAAAGAACCTGTCGACTCGAACGCTTATCAAACCTGCAGCTTTTGAACAGCAACATTATGATCTTTATCTGCGCTACCAGAAACATCGCCATGCCGGCAGCAGCATGGCAAACACCAACCCTGACGAATACATCACCTTTCTCGCCAGCAACTGGTGTAATACTCTGTTTGTTGAATTTATAATTAACGAAAAACTGGCTGCCGTTGCCATTGTAGATCTACTGGATAATGCGTTATCAGCTGTCTATACTTTTTTTGACCCCCAATTATCGCCCTATAGCCTGGGTACATATGCAGTTTTGTGGCAGATTGAACACGCCAGGAAGCTTGAATTGGATTTTGTATACCTCGGCTATTGGATTAAAGCGTGTCGTAAAATGCGTTATAAAGATCAATATCACCCGCTTTATGGGTTTATCAATCAACAATGGCAACAAATCGTCATATAATCTGCAATCATTCAATAAACAATTTTCTAAAACTTATATTTACATAGAGGACAACACATTGCCAAAAGTTAGCGATCTAAAGCAAGGATTAGCCGTTGAAATTAACGGTGAACCCTATACTGTTAAAACGATAGAAGTCAGAAATCCAACTTCGCGTGGCGCTTCGACCCTGTACAAAATCCGTTTTACACACATGAAAAGCAAACAAAAACTGGATGAGACGTTTAAAGGCGATGATTTTCTTAAAGAGGCGGATTGTTCCAGAGTGATGGTGCAATATTCCTATCAAGACGGTGATACCTATAACTTCATGAACCTTGAAACGTACGAGCAATACAGTTTGAATACTGACGACCTGGAAGGCCGGATTCCGTATTTAACCGAAGGTCTGGAGGGGATTATTATGCTGTTACTGGATGACGCCGCCCTGGGTATTGAGCTTCCCACCGCCATAACCATGGAAATTATCGAAACCCCGCCCGCTTTAAAAGGCGCTAGTGCGACCAACCGCACCAAACCGGCCAAGTTAACTACCGGTCTGGAAATTCAAGTACCGGAATATATTGAAACCGGTGAAGTGATAAAAGTAAATTCTGACACCGGTAAATTTATGTCCCGCGCCTGATTGTATTGGATAAATCGAAAGTACCCAACAAAATCACAAATGGGTATTGGGTATACCGCTACATTTTGATGGTTTTATTTCCACATCATGAACAAATTGCCGGATTTTGTCTGCTTGAGACCCATGTCATATTGGAGAAGGCTCTGACTATCACTTATCTAACGTTTATGTTAAGATTATAGGCTTTTACAGCTTGAGCACCTAAAAATGGCAAAAGAAGATCAAATTGAAATGGATGGAAAGGTTATTGACACCCTACCCAATACAATGTTCCGTGTGGAACTGGAAAACGGCCACATTGTAACAGCCCATATTTCAGGCAAAATGCGCAAGCATTATATCCGCATTCTGACTGGCGACAAAGTTAAAGTTGAAATGACACCTTATGATTTAACCAAAGGTCGTATTACGTTTCGCATGCGCTAATCCCGCTTTAAACGGGAAAGCGCAGGCTTTCTTTTTATAAAACCTGATTTTCAGTAGCAACCAAATCTTTACTTTCTATTGAAAAAACAATTTCATCCGCATCAACATAAACCCGTACATGCCCGCCGCCTGCCAATTTCCCGAACAACAGGTCATTCGCCAAAGGTTTTTTAATTTTCTCCTGAATCAACCGCGCCATAGGTCTTGCCCCCATTTTTGGGTCACAGCCATGTTCTGCCAGCCATAACCTGGCATCAGGTTCCAGCGTCAATATGACATTTTTATCCGCCAGAGTCGCTTCCAGTTCAAAGATAAATTTATCGACCACACTGCCGACAATAGAAATATCCAAAGGTTTGAACTGAACGACCGCATCCAACCTGTTACGAAATTCCGGCGAGAAATTTCTTTCGATCACTTTCAGACTGTCTGAAGAATGATCCTGCTGAGTAAATCCGATTGAAGCACGACTACTCTCCTCTGCACCGGCGTTGGTAGTCATCACCAGAATTATATTGCGAAAATCAGCTTTTCGACCATTGTTATCCGTTAATGAGCCATGATCCATAACCTGAAGCAACAAATTAAACACATCCGGATGAGCCTTTTCCAGCTCATCCAATAACAACACTGCGTGAGGATGCTTAGTCACCGCTTCTGTTAACAACCCACCCTGATCATAACCAACATAACCGGGAGGAGCGCCAATCAGCCGGGAAACCGTATGTCGTTCCATATATTCGGACATAT
>CAYYSO010000150.1:0-5403 GCA_964474415.1 uncultured Methylomarinum sp.
CAAAAGCCTATGTTACCTCTATCTGGTTGATTCCTGAACAATATGATTCAGTGTTGTTGATCGCCCCCGGCGCCGGTAAGGATATGCACTCTGAATTCATCAGCCATTTGCACGAGGGCATTGCTGAACACAATATCATGACCGTCAAGTTCAACTTCCCCTATCTTGAGCAAGGCCGGACTGCACCCAACACTCCAACTGTTCTGGAAGATACCTGGATAGCCGTTATTGATGCCGTCATGGCGCAAACCGGTTTACCGCGCGAAAAAATTTTCCTGTCCGGCAAAAGCATGGGTGGCCGTTACGCCACATTGCTGGCCGCCAAAATGGACGGCTTTGCCGGCATTATTCTCTATGGCTATCCATTACATGCGCCCGGACGAACCAACAAGCCCCGCAGTGAAGATTTAAATTCCGTGCATTCGCCCATGCTGTTTTTCCAGGGTAGTCGTGATTCTTTATGCGAACTGGAAATATTTAAACCTATTCTCGAACATCTGAATCCACAGCCCGACCTGCATATTATCGAGGGCGGCGATCACTCTTTTAAAATACTGAAAAGACTTAATCGCAGCGAAGAATCTGTGCGCCAGGAACTGATTCAAAAAAGTGTCGAATGGATCAAACGACACCCGTAAGCTGCCCTCTTTGTCTTAACACCGGGATATCGTCTTTTTTTAGGGATAGATTTCGGGATTATTGGCGTTGCCATAACTGTTTACTGGTATTTGTTCCACCCGAACAACATTTATCTTTAGCGGATGAAAAGGCTATTTATGATCTACATGAAAATAATCCTGACGACAGCGGCTATCGACAATTTTTATCCCGTTTATCAGTCCCCTTGACTGACCGACTGAATAACCATGCCGTTGGTCTTGATTATGGCTGTGGCCCAGGTCCGGCACTGGCAGCCATGATAAATGAGCAAGGCTTCAATATGGCAATATTTGATCCTATCTATAGCAATCACACAGATCTGTTAAAGCTTCAATACGACTTCATTACCTGTACCGAGGTCATCGAACATTTCAGAAACCCTCATGCAGAGTTTGAACGTTTATTTACCTTGCTGAATAACAATGGCTGGCTGGGCATCATGACCAAACAAATCATAGATACTAAAGCCTTTGCCAACTGGCATTATAAAAATGACCAGACGCATATCAGCTTTTTTTCCAGGCCAACCTTTCTCTGGCTGGCCGAAAAATATCATTGTCAGATTGAATTCATACATAAGGATGTTGTGATATTTCAATTAGAAAACAAGGTGCTGTACAATAAATAACATCCTCAAATTGAAGTGGATTTTATTTGCCTTCACCGACCTAATCGAAATTGTCCCACAAGACTATTAAGCTCTTCAGAAACCTGATGTAATTCAACGGTTGCCTTATCTGCTAATTCTGCATTTTCTGAACTCGTTGCCGCCTCATTCATAATATTCATTACATTCCGGTTTATTTCTTCAGCTGTAGCCGCCTGTTCTTCGGTTGCACTGGCAATTTGTGCATTCATATCACTAATGGCAGTAACTGCCTCACTAATTGAAGCCAGTACTGTACCTGCCTCATTTGACTGACTAACGCTTAGCTCCACTTTTGATTGACTTTCATTCATAACTTTTACAGCTTTTTTAGTACCTGCCTGCAAACGTTCGATCATCGCCTGAATTTCTTGTGTGGACTCTTGGGTGCGACTGGCTAATGTTCTTACTTCATCAGCAACAACAGCAAAACCCCGTCCTTGTTCTCCCGCGCGCGCAGCTTCAATGGCCGCATTCAAGGCTAACAAATTGGTCTGCTCGGCGATTCCTTTAATCACATCAAGAACACTGCCAATACTATCACTTTCAGATTCCAGTGTATTAAGGGTTGCAGTGGCATTATCCACCTCTCTTGCCAGTTCCTGAATACCTTGAACAGTGTTATTGACGGTTTTCATCCCTGAATGCATGGATTGATTGGCATTCTGGGCTTCATTCTCCGTATTTGTCGCACTTCTTGCCACCTCTGCCACAGTCGCCGACATCTCAGTCATTGCTGTAGCCAACTGTTCGGTTTCTTGCTGCTGACGCTGGATGGCAGCCGAGGTTTTACTAGACACTGTGGCTGTTTTAACAGCAGAATCTGACAATTTTTCAGTGACTTGTGCAACATGTTTAATCAAATCATGTATTTTACCGATAAATTCATCAAAGGCCCGCGCCAACATTCCCAATTCATCGTTACTATTGTCGTTAAACCTCCGTGTTAAATCACCATCACCTTTAGCAATATCCTGAAGATTAAACAATGTTGCATTGATTCGATTGATGATGGCCTTTTTAAAATAAACAGCCGTTGCAATTAACATCACCAGAATAACCAATACCATAGTAATGGTCGCGTCCATTATTCTGGTGTTGTTTTGATTAGCTATAGCAGTATAAATTGCAACCAAATCATTACTGAGCTTTCTAAGCCGGTTGGATTGATTCATTACGCCATTAAAAGCCTGTCTGTATTCGCTGGAACCTGGTTTGGCAGCCAACAAATCAGTAACAATATTCTGAAAGTTGGCAAAACTGTTTTCTATTTCAGAAATCTTGGCTTGCGCATTCACATCATCTATTCTGCCAAGAAACCCCGTTTGCTGTAATTTTAGATCAAGAGGATATTGACCGCCGGTTTTAACCGCCATCAGGGTTTTAGCAAATATCTCTTTAGCCAGTTCATATTCATTCAAGTTAGCATTCAAGATCTCTCGTCCCAGACCAACATCATCTGAAAACAAAACGTCAAATTTACGCAGGCCCAAAATATCGCCTACCCGAATGCCTGGCCCTTGATATTTGATATGACAACTGACACACGCATTAACTGTTGCTCTGTCAGTAGTATAAAAACGCTGATAGAGTTTGCCTTTATCCTCATAAACACTACTGTACATATCTAGCGGGTGATCTTTAAGGTATGCAAAAGCAGCGGCGTCCGATTGAAATTTAAAACCTTGTTTCGGATTGATCGGCGCTTCAGCAATGATTTTGATTGTGTCAGCAAACTTATCACCAAAACGTTCATTCACAAAGCGGGTAAACGTCGCCGGAAACGGCAATGTGGTATGATCTGGACTCATCGTCAAACTAATACCGGACGCTCTCGCTGTTTTCACAATTTTATCCGTGAATACCGCCCTCATACTGGTAACATAGCGGTTTAAGCGTGATACCTGCTGTTTTACATTTTCTTTCTCACTCTTTGCCATACCATAACCCAGAACCGACTTGGCCATTGCCTGCGTTAACATGCGCTGTCGCCCCAGGGCATTCACTATTTCAGCGTCTCCTTCAGCCTTTTTCAAAGAAATAAAAATGAGGCTTGCAGCAATCAGCATAACCACTGCGATAGCCGCCAGGGTAAAATATGTTTTTATTTCAATAGGTCCTATTTTCACAGAATTCTCCAATTTAAACTCTTTTGTATTAGCATTTGAAAGATTTTAATCACTTACAGTATTTTCAGTTTGCGTTAATAACCTCGAATTTAAGCTATACACTTCCGTGTGGATGCGTTGCTTATCCACCCTACGCCTACTGCGTGATAGACGCATTTTGTAGGATGGATAAGCAACGCGCATCCACCAAAGTTGTAGCTAACACAATATGAAAACGCTGTATTTATATATCCCTAATGAGCTTACCAAGCGGATGACAAACCAAAGTATAGTCAAGAAACGCGGCCCCGTAATTTAAAATTTTCCAACTATTTTTTATAAAAATATCTTATTCCCTCGATTATTTCTTTTCTGTTTAAATTCCTAATAACTATTGAGGAATAAAACTTAATTTAACCTGAAAAAATTATCTCATCACATTCACAAATACTGCATCAATTTCAAAACAACAGTAGAATATAAAATTTTTATAATAAATATCTAGGTTTGTTCAGTGGAAAACTTCACGCCTTATTCTTCCATGCTGGGCGGTGCGATAATCGGCCTTAGTGCCACCATTTTATTATTGTTTAACGGCCGGATTGCCGGTATCAGCAGCATTATGAACGGTGTTTTTAAATCTCCCAAAAATGAAATGCGCTGGCGCTCTGCATTTTTAGCGGGACTGATCGCAGGCGCTTTATTGTTTCAACTCATTGTTCCTGATTTTATTGTCCCCCGCCAGGGTTATCCTCTGTGGCTGGTTGCTGTCGGCGGCTTTCTGGTGGGGGTCGGCACTCGTTTGGGCAGTGGCTGTACCAGCGGCCATGGTATTTGCGGCATAGCCAACCTGTCTTTGCGCTCCATCTATGCCACGCTAACATTTATGGCTAGCGGTTTTATCACTGTTTACCTGCTCAAACATGTTCTGGAAATGGTATGAATAAAATAATTATCGCTCTGCTTGGCGGCATACTCTTTGGTCTGGGATTATCACTGTCACAAATGGTCAACCCGAATAAAGTAATGGCTTTTCTGGACATCACCGGCAACTGGGATCCCAGCCTGGCTTTTGTTATGATCGGCGCCCTGACCGTTGCCATGCCGACCTTTAGAATAGTGCTGAAGCGGCAAAAACCTTTGCTGGGTGATGGTTTTCATGTATCGCATAAAACAGCTATCGACAAACCCTTATTGTTTGGCGCCGCCATCTTCGGTGTGGGTTGGGGTATGAGTGGTTATTGTCCAGGCCCGGCCGTGACCAGTATGGGTTTTGGCAATGTGGAAGCCCTGGTCATGGTTGCCTCGATCTATGCCGGTTTTTTCTGTGAACGTTTTTTTGCCTGCAAATAGTTTTTTATTCCCAAGTGTCACATTCCCATCCAGATAAACCCGAAAAAATCTACAGTGTCAGTCAGCTTAACAGGGAAACCAAGCGTCTGTTAGCAAATCATTTTTTAACCGTCCGTGTAGAAGGTGAAATTTCCAACCTCAGTACACCGTCTTCTGGGCATATTTATTTTTCTTTAAAAGATAACAATGCCCAGGTGCGTTGCGCGATGTTTCGCATGCATCAGCGAAGGCTGAAATTCATACCTGAAAACGGCAAACAAGTGATCATTTCCGCTCAGGTCAGTCTGTACGAACCGCGCGGCGATTATCAACTGATTGTCGAACACCTGGAAGAAGCCGGCGACGGCGCACTGCGTCTGGCTTTTGAAAAGCTGAAACAAAAACTGCTAAGTGAAGGCCTGTTTGAGCAAAGCCGCAAACGGGAAACACCCTTGCTCCCCAGACAAATCGGTGTGATCACATCACCGACCGGCGCCGCGATTCATGACATCATGACCGTGCTGAAACGACGTTTCCCTGCTATTCCAATCATCATTTATCCTGTAGCTGTCCAAGGTGAAAATGCCAAACATGAAATTGTGGCCGCTTTACAAACGGCCAACAGGCAACAAGCGGTTGATGTACTCATTGTTGCCC
>CAYYSO010000151.1:0-5335 GCA_964474415.1 uncultured Methylomarinum sp.
TTTCTATTCCGCGATAAACCAGATAGGGATAGGCCAGAAACAAACCGGTAACGATAATGCTTTTAATGATAGCTAACATATAACAACCCATTTAATCCACAATACGGGATACCTTGCCATTGCGGAATATCACTTTGAATTTATTAAAGCGTCCACTCCAGTATACCCAGGTATCAGCATCCAGATTCATGGTTTCGGTAATGGGTGGATAGCCGATTGCCACAATGACGGCGTTTTTACGCATCCCTTTGGCAACCGTACCGCTTTTTATATGTTTTCTTTCCAGCGAGTTGAATTTTCTGAGATTGACTTTCTTTTTAGCGAACAATTTATCAAATGCCTGAAAAATATCATCACCGGTATGTTTTTGCACATTTTTAACCAACAGTGTTTGGGGTGAGTTTTCCAGTTCCACTTCTATTGTTTTAGTCGTTATTTTCAGCAACCTGACTTTGCTGTTTACTGGAATGGAAGCGCCGCGGCGATAATTAGTGGTTAAGTGAGCGCCTTTCTCATAACGAATGACAAACTGCGTGTAGTAGCTGTCACCCACTACAATATGTGCAGGTAATTCTTCCGGCTTTAATGTTTTTTTACAAGCAACCAGCGACAACGCCAGCATTAGTAAAACGATACCGCGAAATAATAAACGCATAATTCACTCTCCTAATAGATTGTGCCAAAATTATAGACTAAACTCTCTTTGCAGAAAGAGCGCTCCAGAAATCAGACTGTTTATTGATAGCCAATACTTTCTGGGCCACCTGTACACCGGAAACACTGACGCCATAAACCCCGCCGCCCGGTGAACTCCAGTGTCCGGCAAAAAACAGTCCATTTACTGGAGACTGATTGTGGATACGCGCCGGTCCAATCTGATCCGGCGTCACATCCCAGCCGTAAGCTGCTCCCTGATGATTTTGCGTATAACGCTGCATAGTTGCTGGTGAGCCGCCTTCCATATATAAAATATGGTCTTCCAGACCGGGTAGCGTTTGTGCCGCTATTTTCAACATCGTTTGCATGAATCCAGGTTTGGCCTGCTGCCATGAATCAGCTGCGTGATAAGGCAATAACGTGGTCAACATGAGTATATGTTCGCCATTCGGAGCCAAATCAGGGTCAATCAGGGTCGGTGCGGTAATGCTAAGCCAGGAAATATCTCCGTGTTGCGTTCGGGCAAAGTTGTGATCATGGTCAAAATCACGGTAACAAAATGATTCGTGTGCCAGACCCAAAGCCGTCAAATCCAGGTTTGTAGCGATATACACCACAAAAATAGACAGCGAATGCTGCATTTTTTTAATTCTTTGCACAAACCTGGGCGGAAAATATTGCTCACCGGTCATTTTGCAGACCGTTTGCTTAATATCTGCATTGGATATAACAACAGGCGCTGAAATACATTGTCCTTTCACCATAACGCCCGCAATCCGGTCAGCTTCAATCATAATCCGCTCAACCGGTGACTTGAAGCGGACAACGCCGCCTTGTTGTTCAATACCCTTAACCAGCACATTGGCCAACTGCTGAAAGCCACCTTTACAGTAATAAGCGCCGTCCACCATATAACCGATCAACATCGTTGACCAGTACACAAATGATACTTTTGACGGCGGCAGGCCCAGATAGGGCCAGTTACTGGCAAACACGCCTAACAGCTTGGGATCTGTTATAAATTGCCCGGCAACATCGGCCAGCGTTGCTTTGCGGTATTTAAACAAAGCCGGCATTAATTGTTGCCCGGCTGCATGATCCACTTCAGCCATGAGCTCATCGGCCACAGCAATTTCTTCCGTCACTTGCAAGCAAAGCCAAACCAATGCCTCTATTCCAGAACGCTCAGCCGGAAACATCGCCCCCACCCTGGATACAAAGCCATCTATCGTTTGCGGTAAATCTACACTGACACCGGGATAAAAAGCATGACTAAAGGGGTTAATGCTGATAAATTCAATTTCTTCTGCAACCTCCAGCGTTTGCAGAACTTTATGGATAACCTGACCTCCCGAATACCCTTTCGCGCCGCAGCCACTGATCAAGTGTACCCCGGCATCAAAGTGATATTTTTTGCGTTTGAATCCGTGAGCATAACCTCCGGGGCGATCATGCGCTTCCAGCAACAGAACGGATTTACCGGCCTTGGCCAATAGAGCTGCTGACGTCAAGCCGCCAATCCCGCTACCAATGACTATCACATCGTATTGCGTCACGGTTTTTTAAGTCCCAGTTTTTCCCATAATATTGCCGGTGATTCATAACACATCTCATCGGTTGCCATTTTGACGGCCACCTGAGAAGTATACCCCCGGGTCAGACGGACACCGCTCAGCTTATCGACAATCCGGTAATTGATTTTCAAGCGGTTTTCCCATTCGCTGACTGCGGCATGGACGATAACCTTCTGGCCGAATTTTGCGGGTTTGGCATAACGAATACGCAAATCTATAATCGGCCAGAGATATCCGGAATCAAGCATTTGCATATAATTGTAGCCAATTTTATCCAGTAACTTACACCGCGCCAGTTCAAAATATTTCGCATAATGTCCATGCCAGACAATGTTCATCATATCAACATCGAAAAACGGCACCTCAATTTCAATTTCAATTTCGCAGGCGGCAACAGCTTTAATCATATAAGTCCCAATGCTGATCGCGTATCAGTTGCAGACAAAGGCGCAGATCCTGTTCCATAGCCCGGTCGGTTTCCAGAAAAGAAACCTTGGCTCTGACTTGTTTGACGGTATTTTGTAATGCCGGGCTTAAACCAGTATCAACGCCCCGCAACTCCACTCCCTGAACGACAGCGATCAACATTGCCGATGCCACCTGTTCAGTCAGTTCCAGAATGCGTACACAATCTCTGGCGGCAATGGTACCCATGCTAACCTTGTCCTGATTATGACATTCGGTGGAACGGGAAAACACGCTGGCCGGCATGGTCAGTTTCAACGCCTCTGCCGTCCAGGCGGAAACGGCAATCTGCACTGCTTTAAAACCGTGATTCAATACTGCCTGCTGTGCATTGGCGCCGGACAAGTTGGCCGGCAAGCCATGATTAAATTTGCTATCCATCAATTGTGCCATTTGCCTGTCCAACAAATCGGCCAGATTGGCGACCGCCATCTTCAAGCTATCCATGGCAAAAGCAATATGCCCCCCATAGAAATGACCGCCATGTAAGACATGTTCGTCTTCAGCATCGATAATCGGGTTATCGTTGGCGCTGTTTAACTCATTTTCGATAAACTGTCGTAACCACGGCAAGGCATCTTCCAGAACACCAATCACATGGGGTGCACAACGTAACGAATAACGATCCTGCAAACGGGTATCGTTACGCGGCGTCACTGCCGACCAATGCAAATCATCACGAAGTCGTTGCGCCACTTTTATCTGTCCGGCATGCGGTTTAACCGAAAACAGCTTTTCATCAAAGTGATAGGCATTCCCCTTCAACGCGACAGAAGCCAGACTGGTAATACGGGTGCACAGTTGCGATAAATAAGCGGCACGTTGCCAGGCCAGGCAAGCTACGGCAGTCATCGCTGCCGTGCCGTTCATAATGGCCAAACCTTCTTTGGGTTGCAGGATCAGCGGAGTAATATTCAAAGCCTTAAAAACTGTTGCGGTTGCTTGTTTCTCATCCTGATGAAGAACCTCTCGCTCACCGGCCAGTACCGCCGCCAAATAGGATAACGGCGTCAAATCACCACTGGCGCCAACCGAGCCTTCCTGCGGAATCAACGGCAATATGTCCTGTTTAAGTAATTCCTCAATCTGCTGTAATAATTGATAGCGAACCCCGGAGAAACCCTGAGCCAGGCTGTTCAGACGCACCGCCAAAATTGCCCGAGTCTGCTGCGGATCAAAATAATCACCCAGGCCACAACCGTGAAAGGTATAAAGATGTCTTGGCAACTCTGCCACATTCTCCAATGGGATTGAAATCGTACAGGAATCGCCGAAACCTGTAGTAACACCGTAAACAAAACCCTCTTCCTGTAACAGGGTGTCTATAAATTGTGCCCCCTTATTGATTCTGTCGATAAAACAGGGAGCATCCGTTAACTGAAATTTGTGCGTTTGTTTGGCAATATGACTGATGTCTTCAATCGTTAAAGCCTGTCCATCAACAATAATGGTCTGTTTATTTATCATCAAGCTGCCAGAAATCATAAAAATTGAACCACTGCAGTGGTTCTTTCAAACAATATTTTTGCAAGCGCTTGGCATAATCCTGAGCACATTGCTGTATCGCAGTATCCCGCTGTTTACGGGGAAATGACAATGCATCACTGAAATGCTCAAAATAAATCACCTGTTTATCGTATTGTTTTAAACAAAACAACGTGTATACCGGACATTTCAGTAATGCAGCCAATATAAACGGTCCTTGTGGAAACAGCGCTGAAAGCCCAAGAAAATCTGTCCGGGAAACCCGGTTTTGGCCACTCACCGGTATCCTGTCAGCCGCGATCACTACGATCTCCCCCGTTTCAATTTTATCCTGCAACATCATTGCCGTAGCAGCTGTTATTTCGGTGACCTGAATAAGATTCATGCGTCCGTCTTCAGCATAGTGATTTAATAAGGTATTAAACTTTTCCGCATGTTTGGTATGTACCAGTACATTAATTTTTACCTGCCCCAGATAGGCAGCCACCCGGCAGACTTCCATATTACCCAGATGAGAACCCAGTACCAGTAAGCCCCGGCCCTGTTTAATATGCTGTTGTATCGCCTCACGGCCATGATGTTCCACATCCTGCAATGATAAGGCGCCGCTCCAGGCAGCCAGTTTATCGATAATAGCATTGGCAAAGCTGATGAAATGCAAATAACTGCCATAGAGACCGGTTTTAAGGGTTTGATCGGGCAAATAATTGGAAACCAGTTGCAAATATTTAAGACTGGCATACCGGCCTTTGCTATTGATAAGCCAGTAATAACTGACTATCGGATATAAGAAAAGCTGCAACACTTTACGACCGAATAGCAGATAAATTTTAAGCAAAACCTGCATACCCCAGATGATGCCGCGCTCTTCCATTTGTGCCCAGTGTTTCATTGTTGGTATTTCAATATACAATCAATCATCGATAATCCAATATCGGGGTAACCTTTAACATACCCGCGTTTTTCACCTTGCTCTATGTGCTGACGCAACTGACAGCCTTAGCTATTTTCTTCAGAGTTTCCTTGCTTTCGCCAAGCGTACAGATTGCATCACAATGTTTACGCAAATCAGAGAATAGAATGTAATACATTTCGATATGGTTACTTTTAATCGCAGGCCTGCTTAACTGCAACACTAATTCCTTTTCTCTTTT
>CAYYSO010000152.1:0-5224 GCA_964474415.1 uncultured Methylomarinum sp.
CCTGACAACTGCATTGAAGTTGAATGATCATCTAAACGAACTGGATGGAAATTCACGTCAGATATTGGATCAGGTTGAACCAACCGGTGCTACCAAAATTCGCGAAAACCTCAATACAATAGTCCATATTCTTTCCCAGGCAAGCCAGGAGGCGTCATATCTTCCTTCTGGTGGTCGATTACCCGATTATCCCAAGCAGCAATTGTCCATAAAAATTGCTGACTCGTTAGTCGCTGTGGGTATTACACCAACCACGACCAAGGAGGGATTATATTGTTCTGTTCTTGCCTTTGTCCTGGAATTTGCGACCGGTAGACCGGTGAAAGCTGCACATGAGCTGGTTGCAAAGACATTGGCACACAAAAATGCTGAATAAACCAAGTAGCCCAAAGAGCAAAGGAAGTAGCATGGAGCCATCCCAAGTGCGGTGTGATGAGGTCAAGCTGTTAATAGTTGGAAAAGATATATCCAGAGCAGAGCTAGAACAGGAGAAACCTACATGTATTGTTCGTACTACGACTGAAGATCGCCCCGGATTGTTTAAACGGTTACTCAGGACGCTTTTTTTAAAACTCTAGGGCCAAGTCCGTTTATCCCAAAGAACGGTCATTGATGTTACAGCCCGTTCATTGGGATCAAATAAACTTTCCAAATGTCAAAGGCGTGTAATGCGTATGTTATCGAACTACGAAACGTTCTATATGTAAGATCCCAATTAATCACATTGGAAGATCGTTAGTTAATTGGGTTACTAGCCCATATTTCCAATAGCAAACTGGACCTCGTTAATTCTAAAACGACCAAAGAGGTTCCATTATGGCGACTACCGTTCTAAGACTACCGGTTGTAAAAGCCCGTACCGGTCTTTCAAGGAGTACTATTTATCTGCGTATCGCAAAGGGCACTTTTCCACCTCCTATAAGCCTCGGCGCGCGGGCAGTCGGCTGGCTTGAGAGTGATATTGAAGAATGGTTGGTGCAGCGGATCAAGCAAAGCCGCGAGATCTAATAGCGCCTCCATCCAATGGCACTAAATCGATTGAAAGCGAAAGGACGACGAGATTCCGGCTCATTTGCGGCATTGCCGCACCACATACTGGAAAGTCCGGAGTACGCAAATTTATCTGCTCAGGCGGTAAAGTTTCTGGTTGACCTGTTTGCGCAATATAGAGGTCAGAATAATGGTGATCTTTGTGCGGCCTGGTCAGTTATGCAGAAACGAGGTTGGAGGTCGCGAGATACCTTAAATAGGGCGCGTAAGGAAGTCATGGATGCCGGGTTCGTAATCAAAACACGCCAAGGAGGTCGAAACCTTGCCACGCTGTATGCCGTCTCCTGGAAGCCTATCGATGATTGTGGCGGGAAGCTGGATGTCGCGATTACCAGGGTCGCATCGAACGAGTGGCGGAAAAATCGCTAACACGACAGGCAGGCCAGATTGGCACGCCTATCGTGCTAGTAGTCGGTGTGTACAGAGAAGCGTTCGCACGTATACAGTGCTAATGTACCACGACTTTTTTGAATTCTTAACACGCCGAGCGTGCACCATTTTAGATATATACCATCGGTTATACGGTGAATGCGAGGTACTATAGGAACATCGAACAGGATTGTATGGATGGCCTCGGTACACATTGATTTAACGGCATACCACGAAGCAGCTCATGCAATAGTTGGGCTGTGTCATGGTCGTGATGTAAAGGAACTCGTCGTCTTGAGAGACGAACCAGGGAATGGGTGGGCCCGGTATTATCCTAGGATGTCAGACTCGATTACTGTGGAGATGGCGGGTAATCTCGCCGCAGAATGGTTGGCCACTCTCGAAGATTACAAAGCCGAAATCCGCATCTATCTTGCAGGCCCTTTGGCCGAAGCAAAACTCTTAAATACGCCGTTACGGTCCTTAGGCGCACGATCGGACCTGGAAAGAGCTGAGCAGCGTTACCTGTACTTAAAAGACATGTACGAAGACATTCTAGATTTCGCCGAGCTGCCTCACACTGTACCGAAAAACCTATTAGCGCAACTTCGTCGTGAGACAAGAGCCTTGATCGGTCGGCCAGAAATCTGGCAAATGATCGAGAATCTGGCTATAGAGCTTATATGGTGCAAAACGCTTGGAAGACGTGAAATTGCAACAGTCTTGCAGCAATTGATGGATGAGCATGGGCAACTCGGTTTGTATAATATGTTTGATTAATTACTTGGCGTTCGCACGTTATAGGTTTGAAGTGTATTTTGTGGGAAAGAAAACGCTTTGAAAACAATCAAAATCTGAGTACTAATTCAATATCCGTTTAGGTGGGAGATGCCGAATCACGGCCCGCTATCGCGAACTAGTTCAAGCCGTTCTGAACAGGTTTAGTGCCAAGATATTTAGCACACGTTGATCTAGCCACAAGCCACCTTGTAAGCTTCTGCTTACAAATAATGAAGGATTAGGCGAGAAACGCAGATGGTTGAAAATTTTTCTACAACGGCGGCCTTCATCTGGTCCGTCGCTGACCTGTTACGGGGTGACTTCAAGCAATCCCAATACGGCCGTATCATCCTGCCGTTCACCCTGCTGCGCCGTCTGGAGTGCGTGTTGGCGCCTACCAAGTCTGCTGTGCTGAAGGAATACGAGAAACGCAAGGATTCCGACCTGCCGCTGGACGTCTTCCTGAAAAAGGCCGCCAAGCTGCCTTTCTACAACACATCTCCCATGGATCTGTCCACGCTGGGAGAGACCCAGATTCTGGATAACCTGGACGCCTATATTCGCAGCTTCAGTCCTGATGCGAGGGAGATTTTCGAGCATTTCGGGTTCCACGGCTTCCTGGAGAAGCTGGATGAGGCGAATCTGCTCTATCTGGTGACGCAGAAATTTGCTGTCATGGATCTGAGCCCCAAGGCACTGAATAACCACCACATGGGGCTGGTGTTCGAGGAACTGATTCGGCGCTTCGCAGAATCCTCCAATGAGACAGCGGGGGAGCATTTCACTCCACGGGACATTGTCCATTTGACCACCGCGCTGTTGTTTACCGATCAGCAGGAACGGATAGGTCCCGGCAAGATCGTCACGGTCTACGATCCGACCGCCGGCACGGGCGGCTTCCTGTCCGAGGGGGAGGAGTACATTCACTCCATCTCCGACCAGGCCCGTGTCACGGTATTTGGTCAGGAACTCAATCCTGAGTCCTACGCCATCTGCAAGGGCGATATGCTCATCAAAGGCCACGAGATCCAGAACATCAAACTGGGTAGTACCCTGTCCGACGACCAGCTCGTCGGACAGCAGTTCGACTTTATGCTCTCCAATCCGCCCTTCGGCGTTGACTGGAAGAAGGTGCAGAAAAAGGTTCAGGAAGAGCACAAGCAGAAGGGCTTTGCCGGCCGTTTCGGCCCCGGCTTGCCGCGGGTGTCAGACGGATCGTTGCTGTTCCTCATGCACCTGATGAGCAAAATGCGTGATCCGAAGGAAGGCGGCGCCCGCATCGGCATCATCCTCAACGGCTCGCCCCTGTTCACCGGTGGTGCAGGCTCTGGTGAATCAGAGATCCGGCGCTTCATCCTGGAAAACGATCTGCTGGAGGCTATTGTCGCGTTGCCTACGGACATGTTCTACAACACCGGCATCGCTACCTATGTGTGGATTCTGTCGAACCACAAGGTGAAAGAGCGAAAGGGAAAAGTACAGCTCATCAAAGCGACGGACATGGGCGACAAGATGCGCAAGTCCCTCGGCTCCAAGCGCAAGTACCTTACCGAGGACAACATCGATGCAATCGTTCGATTGTACGGCGAATTCGAGGCAAGTGACACCAGCAAGCTCTTTGATACCACAGCCTTTGGCTACCGGCGTATCACCGTCGAACGGCCGCTACAGCTGGCGTTCTATCCCAAAGATGAACTGCGCCTGACCGCCTTGCAGGCCGACAAGGGTTGGATAAAACTGGATGAAAGCCTGCAACAGGCCATTCTCGATGCGTTACCCCGGTTCGAGGAGGAGAAGGTGCTGTCTCGCGATACCTTCAAGAAGTGGCTCAAGATTCACATGGACGGCGTGACGTTGCCGGCCCCTGCCTTCAAGCTGCTGCAAAAACACCTGAGCGAGCACGATGACGAGGCCGAAATCTGCAAGAAGGGTGGCAGGGTGGAGCCCAATCCCGATCTGCGTGACTATGAAAATGTGCCGTTGGGCGAGGATATCTACGAGTACTTCAAGCGTGAGGTGCTGCCCCACGTGCCCAATGCCTGGATTGACGAATCAAAAATGGATGCGCAGGACGGCAAGGTAGGCATTGTCGGCTACGAGATCCCATTCAATCGCCATTTCTACAAGTACATCCCGCCGCGGCCACTGGAAGAAATTGACGCGGATCTTGGTAAGGTGAGCCGCGAGATTATGGATCTGCTCTCCGAGGTATGTGCTTGATGGAGAAATTTAGGCCCTATGCGAACTATAAAGCGAGTGGCATCGCTTGGTTCGGTAGTGTCCCTGACACATGGAGCTCGACACGCCTGAAGTTTGAATGCCGTGTAACTATCGGCCAGTCGCCCAGTTCGGACGATTGTAATATTGACGGAATTGGGAGACCTTTCCTGCAGGGCAATGCTGAATTTACCGAAAGGCACCCGAAGGCAAAGCAGTATTGCGATGTCGCTAACAAGATCGCAAACGAAGGGGAGTTGCTTCTGTCTGTGCGAGCGCCAGTCGGAGCCTTAAATGTAGCAGATCAAACTTATGGAATTGGTAGAGGGCTATGTTCTATTTCCCCATCCCAGAACCTTGATAGAAGGTTTTTATGGTGGCTATTGCCCGTAATCAAAGCAGAGTTGGATTCCATCTGTACTGGTAGTACATTTGAATCTGTTAGCGCCGAGCAGGTCGAAAACCTCCGTTTTTTTGTTCCACATATATCGGAGCAATGGCACATTGCCGATTTCCTCGACCACGAAATCACCAAAATCGACCACCTGATCGCCAAACAGGAGCGGCTGATCGAGCTACTCAAGGAAAAGCGGCAGGCGGTGATCTCCCATGTCGTCACCAAGGGCGTCAACCCCGACGCGCCGATGAAAGACTCCGGAGTGGAGTGGCTGGGCGAGGTGCCGGCTCATTGGGTCATCTGTAAATTCTCCCATCGTATAAGCTTCCAGGAAGGCCCTGGAATTATGGCCGATGACTTTAGAGATGAGGGTGTACCACTTCTTCGTATACATAACATCCAACCGGGTTT
>CAYYSO010000153.1:0-4996 GCA_964474415.1 uncultured Methylomarinum sp.
GTTCCAGACGGGTAACCTCTTCATCTTCGAGATTATCAATAATCTTCTGCAGAACCGGTTCCAAACGGGCTTCTTTAGCTGTTTGTGCAATTTCGTGATGTGCCGGTTCTATTGCTGGTTTTTCTACCTCCCTGTCAGAAGAGGATTGCTTATTTAATGGATCATTCCAGTTTAACATGAGCTACTCCAACTATTGACAGGCTTCGCAATCAGGGTCATCAATAGAACAAAACTTGGGCACTGTAACCGCCGGCGTTTCTTCGGTCATACTGGAAACGCTGGTTTTTTCAACATGCGTCGCTCCCAGAGTCCGCAAATAATAAGTCGTTTTAAGACCCCGCACCCAGGCCAGTTTGTATAGATTATCCAATGCCTTACCATCGGGTTCGGCCAGATATAAATTTAGCGATTGCGCCTGATCCAGCCATTTCTGGCGTCTGCCAGCGGCTTCGATAAACCAACGGGAATCGATTTCAAAGGCGGTAGCATATTTTTGTTTTATGGAGTCAGGAATGCGGTCAATCGTCTGCACCGAACCATCAAAATATTTCAGATCATTGACCATCACCTCATCCCACAATCCTTCAGACTTCAAATCAGTGACCAGATAAGAATTCACCACAGTAAATTCCCCGGACAGATTGGATTTGACAAACAGATTTTGATAGGTGGGTTCAATAGATTGCGAAACACCACAAATGTTAGAAATAGTTGCGGTTGGAGCAATCGCCATACAATTGGAGTTACGCATTCCAAACTGTTGAATACGAGCGCCTAAGCTTTCCCAGTCCAGCGTTTTTGAGTCATCGACTTCTATAAATCGGCCGCGTTGTTGTTTAAGACTATTGAGCGAATCATAAGGTAATATCCCTTGACTCCATAATGAGCCTTCATAGCTGGAATAGCGGCCTCGCTCTCGCGCCAGATTGCAAGACGCCTGAATGGCATAATAGGCAATGGTTTCCATGGAACGATCTGCAAATTCAACCGCTTCCATTGAAGCATAAGGAATATTGAGTTTATACAGCGCATCCTGAAAACCCATCAATCCCAATCCTACCGGACGATGACGCAGGTTAGAATTTCGCGCTTGCGGTACCGCGTAATAGTTATAATCAATGACATTATCCAGCATGCGCATGGCTGTGTTAATGGTGCGTTCCAGTCTGGCAGTATCAAGACCCTTTTCGGTAATGTGTGCTGTCAGATTCACTGAACCGAGATTACACACGGCAATTTCTTTAGTAGACGTGTGCAAGGTGATTTCTGTACACAGATTGGAACTATGCACCACACCCATGTGCTGGTTGGTATAACGGATATTGCAAGGATCTTTGAAGGTAATCCACGGATGCCCTGTTTCAAATAATTGTCCCAGCATTTTACGCCACAAAGCCACTGCTGAAATACGTTTAAACAGTTTAATATCGCCTCTGTCAGCCATCGCTTCATAAGCCTGGTATTGTTTCCGGAAGGCTTGTCCCGTCAAATCATGCAAATCTGGAGTTTCATCCGGTGAAAACAAGGTCCATTCGGCTTCATCGGCAACCCGTTCCATAAACAAATCAGGTACCCAGTTGGCGGTATTCATATCATGCGTACGGCGACGTTCGTCACCGGTATTTTTACGCAAATCCAGAAATTCTTCAATGTCAATATGCCAGGTTTCCAGATAGGCACAGACAGCACCTTTGCGTTTGCCACCCTGATTCACCGCTACTGCAGTGTCGTTAGCGACCTTCAAAAACGGCACTACACCCTGGGAATGGCCGTTAGTCCCTTTGATATGAGAGCCCAGACCACGCACAGAGGTCCAGTCATTACCCAAGCCACCAGCAAATTTGGACAATAAGGCATTGTCTTTAATGCCATTGTAAATGCCATCCAGATCATCGGGAATAGTCGTCAGATAACAGGATGAAAGCTGTGGACGCAAGGTACCTGAATTGAACAATGTGGGTGTAGAACTCATAAAATCAAATGAGGACAACAGTTCATAAAATTCAATAGCGCGGCTTTCACGGTCGATTTCGTTAATCGCCAGACCCATGGCCACACGCATAAAGAAGGATTGCGGCAATTCCAAACGCTGTTCATCACTGTGAATAAAATAACGGTCATACAAAGTTTGCAGTCCAAGGTAAGTAAACTGCAAATCACGTTCCGGTTTGATAGCCTGCCCCAGTTTTTCCAGATCAAAACGAGTCAATTCCGAATCCAGCAATTCCAGTTCAGCAGCCTGCTTAATGTAGTCGGCAAAATAATCCGGATATTTCTGCTCCATTTGTTGCTGACTGACGTGTGAATGTGTTCCTTGCCCAAGGTGCTTTAAGGCTTCCTGGCGCAAATTATCCAATAACAACCGTGAAGCGACATAAGAATAATCCGGTTCGCGTTCAATCAACATACGCGCGCTCATCACCAGAGCTGTTGCCAGATCTTTTTCGCTGATGCCATCAAACAGGTTACGTAGGGTCTCTTGTAAAATCAGTTCGCTATTGACATCATTCAAACCGCTACAAGCCTCATCCACCACCGCTTGCAAATGATCTTGGTTCAATGGTTGCTTAGTACCGTCACCCAGAGTGATGTGAAGTTGTTTTTCAACTTCTGTTTTTCCTGCCTGTTCACTGTCCTGACGTTGTTTTGCCCGTTCTGCACGATACAATACATAAGCCCGAGCAACTTTATGGTGTCCGCCGCGCATCAGCGCCAGTTCAACCTGGTCCTGAATATCTTCAATATGCACCGTACCATCATCCGGTAACCGTCGAAACAATGCCTGAACGACTTCATTACAAAGTTTCTCAGTGGTTTCATGAATGCGCCGGGAGTCGGCCGCAGCATCGCCTTCAACCGCTAAAAATGCTTTACTGATAGCCACATAAATTTTGCTGGCATCAAAAGATGTTAACTTGCCGTTACGGCGAATCACATGATAATGGTCATATTCAGTGGTAAATTGATCAGCATCTGATAAGAGGGTACTGAGCATTAGGAATCCTCGTAATAATTCATTCTGGGTAAGCGGAAATAACCTGGACCTACATCGGGAATATTGGGACTACAAAGAAAATAAAAACCACAGCAGGCACAGAGATTACAAGACGTTGCTCTCAATACCTTTTGTGGTTGATAGAAAACACATGCCGGTAGATTGTTTCTAGCGGCTCATTTGAAGCCCAAAACACTAAATGTAGTGGTTAATAAAATTTAAAGCACAAGATAGCAGTTTTTGATGTAAAGGTAAATTACCCTGGAAACCGTAATCCCCCTACCACTATATTGGACAATATCTTATATTTTCAATCACTTATCTCTTTCATCAAAAAACCTGTATTTTGCAAATTATTGAATTCTAAATGATTAATTTTTCTTCAAAAAAACACTATTTTTTTCATATCAACTAGCCATCACTTCCCGAGCAAGAGCAATAAATCCCTGCAAAAAATCAGCCTCGTATTCGTCTTTTCTCACTGCGGCGTAAAGTGTGCCATGCATGCCCTCTTTGCCTAATGGCCGGGTGGCCAGACGGCTATGTTTGCCGGCTTCGCGCAATACCCAGTCAGGAAGTACAGCGACTCCCTTCAAGGTGCTGACCAACAGCAAAATGATGGCAGTCAATTCTGCCTGCCGAACAGCAGCAGGCTCAATATTTACTGGTTGTAGAAAGCGGGTAAAAACATCCAGCCGACTGCGTTCTACCGCATAAGTAATCAGTGTCTGGTCAGCTAAATCTTCGGCTACAACAAAGCTTTTTGCAGCCAAAGGATGATCTTCCGCTAATGCCAATAGTGCTTGATACCCGAATAAAGAAATAAAACTGAGATCTTGTTGCCTATGGGGATCTGAACTGATAACCAGATCCACCTCACCTTTTTGCAGGGCTGCAATCGGCTCAAAACTCAACCCCAGACGAATATCGATTTCCACATCCGGCCATTGCTGACGATAACGATTCAATACAGGAATCAGCCAGTCAAAACAGGCATGGCACTCAATGGTAATATAAAGCCGACCACTGCTACCCTGGGAAAAACGACGAAGCAACTGATCAGTCGTATTGATCTCAGGTAATACTCGCTGAGCTAATTCCAGCAATTTATATCCAGCCGCTGTCAGACGCAATGGTTTGGTATTACGTAAAAACAGAGAAACTTCATAATAATTCTCCAGTGCTTTGATCTGGTGTGACAAAGCCGACTGAGTCAAATTCAATTGCTCGGCGGCACGCGCCAGATTACCACAATCACGTATTGCCAGCAGACTACGTAAATGGCGAATTTCAAGTATCATGTTGAATATTATTCATAAAAATAATTAATAATATGAAGTTTACTAAACAATCACTTCAATTCATACTCTGCCGGACATAAAAGACAACCAGGCGACCAACTTAAAACGGATCAGTAATGGTGTTTTTTTACTATGAAGAACATAAAGAACATGAAGAGGTTAACTGTTTCCTTCATTAACTTCATGTTCTTCATGGTGAAATAAATGATAAGTTTTAATTCTATTTCAGTTAAATGGTTAGCCGACAATTAAACAGGAGTCATGATGACAACAATTCACAATCTGGGATTTCCCCGTATCGGCGCTCAGCGCGAATTAAAAAAAGCCGTAGAAGCCTATTGGCGGCAAGAAATTGATCAGGAAACCTTATTAAATACTGGACGCGAATTACGCCAACGCCATTGGCAAATACAGGCAGATGCCGGTATAGACTGGATTCCAGTGGGCGATTTCTCCTGGTATGACCAGATACTCGATCATTCCGCGTTATTCGGTGTGGTTCCTGAGCGCTTTCAATGGTCAGATGATAAGCTTGATCTGGATACCTATTTCCGTATGGCTCGGGGTCGAGCGCCCAGCGGGGTGCCTGCGGCGGCCTGTGAAATGACCAAATGGTTTGATACTAATTATCATTATCTGGTACCGGAATTTACCACACAACAGTCTTTTAAAATCAGCAGTCATAAACTTTTTGATGAAG
>CAYYSO010000154.1:0-4932 GCA_964474415.1 uncultured Methylomarinum sp.
CTAATTTGGGTTCTGAGACCAGTCGGGAAATACTATCATTGACCCGGTGGGCAGTAACCCGATAGCTTTTTTCTGCCTGATCCCAGTCTATAAATTGATCATGGCGGGCGCCACAAAAGGGACAAATATCAGGTTGTTCCCCTATCATGTTATAGCCACATGTTTTACACACCCATTGTTTCATTTGCCCCTTCCAATAAATAAATTTTACAGAGCCACTTTTATGATGACAGATGAGATGCCTGGAGATCGAATTGCATAAAAAACTGACCTGATCCGGGAGGAGAGTCTGGTTCGTAATAGAGTGATTTAAGTGTCATATTACCTTCCTCGGCCAGCGTTGGGCCGGTCAATAAAGTGCGAAAATCCAGGCCACCAATTAACTGATGGGTCATTGTCAGATATAAACGGGACAGTTGTTTTTCTCTGATCATCGTATCCAGCATTCTGGGACCTGCTATAAGATAAATATTTCTGTATCCCCGTTTTTTAAGTTGTTGAATTAACGCCTCCCCCTGAACCATTCGCTCTTCACCGGTCATCAAAACTGTGTATCCTTGCTTCTGCCAATAGCGAACAGATTTCAAATCAGCATTTTTGCCAGTAGCGATATAACAATCCTGTTGATATTTGTGAACGCTGGGGTGTAACGGAAAATTCAGACTTGCGCTGGCAATGATGATCGCCGGCTGTGGTTTCAAGCCGTTACTCCGGCGCCATTCGATAAGATCATTATCTTTAACCTGCAAAACATTGCCTAACCTTTTTTCGCTGAGCGCACGCATATAACCGCCATGGGTGATTAGACAATCAGCCTGAGCATGTAATTCCATGAACAGTCGAAAGTCAGAAACCGTTGTGATATGTTTGGGAATATAAGGCGGGGTATTCTGTCCTGCATCTTCCAGAGCAATGCGACCATCCAGACTGGACAGGAAGTTGGCGTAAACAAAAGGATCTGCTGTACTGCCCAATTCATGTATACGATGAGCAAGATACAAACCTTTAAGCTGGTCTTTTTGACAAGAATGAGGATAAAGACTTAAAAGCTTTTCTGACATCAACGTTACCCTTGTGATTGCGGCAGGAAGATAAATCTAAACAGGCATTAAGGAATAGAGATTTTATAACTTGTTAATTCCTAAACAACCTGGATTCCTTATTTCAACAACTCAGTTAATTCATCTCTCCCAATGACTTCTTTTTCCTGTAATAAATTAGCTATTTGATCAAGAGCTGAGCGTTTCTCGGTCAGAATGTTACGGGCTCTTTTTTGTGCCTCGTTAATCAGCGCTGTAATTTCATTATCAATCAAGCGGGCTGTGTCTTCACTGTAATTACGTTGTTCAACATCTTCTGTCGGTAAAAACTGTAATTGTTGACGTTTACCATAAGTTAATGGCCCCAGCTTTTTGCTCATACCCAGATAACAGACCATATTACGGGCAATTTCACTGGCTTTTTCCAGGTCGTTCTGGGCTCCGGTGGAAACACTGCTCAGCACTAAATCTTCAGCCATACGCCCGGCCAGCAAAATGGCAAGCTGGTCTTTCAGTTCATCCTCGGTTGACAGAAACTTTTCCTCGACCGGTAATTGCAGTGTAAAACCCAGCGCTGAAATACCGCGTGGAATAATCGAAATTTTATGTACCGGTTGACCGGTAGGCACTGTTTCCGCTACCAGCGCATGTCCTGCTTCATGATAAGAAACCCGATGCTTTTCCTCTGAATTTAAGGCACGGTTTTTCTTTTCTGGTCCGGTCAGAACCCGATCAATCGCAGCTTCAAAATCGGCCATACTGATTTCGGCATGGTTATGGCGGGTAGCGATAATAGCGGCCTCATTAGCAATATTGGCCAGATCTGCTCCGACCAGTCCGGGTGTACGCCGACCAATCACGCTTAAATCAATATCGTCAGTCATCTTGAGCGTTTTACAATGCAGCTTCAGAATTTCAATACGATCTTGCAAATCAGGTTTATCAACAATAATCTGGCGATCAAAACGACCGGCCCGCAACAGTGCCTTATCGAGCACTTCCGGACGATTAGTTGCCGCCATCACAACAACACCGGATGAAGGATCAAAACCGTCCATTTCAGTCAGCAATTGATTCAGGGTTTGTTCTCTTTCATCATGCCCACCCATGATCATTGGCCCACCTCGAGACCGACCGATGGCATCTAGCTCATCAATAAAAATAATGCAAGGCGCTTTCTGTCTGGCCTGTATAAACAATTCCCGCACACGGGCGGCGCCTACTCCAACAAACAGTTCGATAAATTCAGAACCACTGATATTAAAAAACGGCACCTGCGCTTCACCCGAAACAGCTCTTGCTAATAGCGTTTTTCCGGTTCCCGGTGCTCCCATCAAAAGCACGCCTTTGGGCATCCGGCCGCCCAGTTTCTGGATTTTTTCTGGTGTTCTCAGAAAATCGATAGATTCTTTAAGTTCCTGTTTAGCGCTGTCCACACCAGCGACATCGTCGAATGTGATTTTTGGCAGGGTGTCCGGATGAATACGGATTTTGTTACCGATATTTAGAAACTCACGCCCCGCTCCTCCAGCGGAGGTTCGGCGCAAAAGCCAGGACCAGATAAAAACAAAAATCAGAACGGGTATCACCCAATTGAATAGAAGATTAGTAAACCAGTTTTCACTACTTCTAACAATATATTCAATATCATGCTCCTGCATCAATTCAGCCAGATCTTCGTTCCATAACGGAAAGGTCATGAACTGTTCGCCGTCCTTAAAACTACCTATTATATACTTTTCCGTAACAACCACTTTTTCCACCTGTCGATCCTTAACAGCTTTCAGGAACTGGCTATAGGGAATTTCCTCATTGCCTAATTCTGCGGCTTTATTGAATATTGACAGAACCAGAAATATCCCAAATGCAATTGCTAGCCAACGCCACTTCCCGGTAGTGGACGGTGTGCTGTCGGAAGGCTTGTTGATTTCATAATCCGGTGTTTGTTTCGACAATTTTTCGTATAGTGACGTAAAAATGCTTTTCAAATACATGTAAATCTGAGAGATAAGCGTTTTAATATATTTCAGGAAATTACCTTGCTTTGAATTATCCATTATCTGCCCCTCATTATTAACGTCAACCACATCAACAATACACCCTCATTTTGTATCGATGCAACACAAATATTTAATTTCACTCTTCTGTATGCAGGTACCACTTCTCAAGAGCGCAGAAAATGACTAAATGCCACATGTACGGTTAAGTTAAAAGATGTGCGAATTTATTCGCATTGTGCGGATAAATCCGCACCTACACTGCCAGTGTATAATGAGTTACAAACGGGCATCCTGTTTTTCTGATTTTAATGCTAGAAATTGCCCTATCCACTGATAGTATTCAGGCTGTTGTGAAATGGAATTATGATTACTATTGCTTATGACGTGAACATCAACCTGGTCTTTCCTGAAACCAGCGATCAGATTATCTGAACTCCAGGACTCTATGATCTGATCATTTTCCGCCACCAGTATTAACACTTGGGCCTTGATTTGTCTAGCCCGGCTTAATGAATCGTACTTGTCAGTCAGCATCAGTTTGATGGGATAGAATGGATATTTTTTTTGCGCAACATGCTCAATACTGTCATAAGGCACTGCTAAAATTAGTTTATTGATTGGCCGTTTTGCCGCAAGATAAGTGGCAATGCCGCTGCCTAAACTGCGACCAATTACATTAACCTCACCGTGCTGTCGTTTCAGTTCATCATAAATATTCAACGCATCACTGTATAAAGCAGTTTCTGAAGGTTTTCCGGAACTACCTCCATAACCTCTATAATTAATTAGATATACCGTTTTCTTAGGCAATACTGCCATAAAGTAAGGGGCATTATATCCTACCGATTCAGCATTTCCGCCGAAGTAAATAACAGCATTATCATGGCCCGGATTGACCACAAATGCTTTAATAATGATATTGACATCAACCTGGAAATCTCTCTCAATCAGGCCGTGATTTTCAATTGGCGGGGTTGGGTAATATAAAAAATAGTCCTGAAATCGATATAAAAGCCCCCCAAAAATCACGTAGTTAATAACAACAAATACGATGATCGTTTTATAGAGTTTCATGATTTTTTGCTGTTACATGACTTTTTTTGCAAATTATGCAAAATAGATGCGGAACATGAAAGATCATCATCCCTAATGAAAATACAGTAGAGAATCTGCTGACTCGTTTGGTAAAACGCCGAAGATACTTGGCGACTGTTCATAAACAAGCCGCCAAAGCCGCGAGAAGCAATTACATCTGCGATTGAAGATAATTTTGTATGCCGATTTTTTCAATCAATTCCAATTGGGTCTCCAACCAGTCAATATGCTCTTCTTCACTTTCAAGAATATTTTCGAAGATTTCACGGGAAATGTAATCTTTGATACCCTCACAATATTCAATAGCTTCTCTGAGCAAAGGAACTGCTTTTTGTTCCAGCTTGAGATCGCAGCTCAACATTTCCTCAGGGTTCTCACCTATCATCAGTTTCCCCAGTTTTTGCAGATTGGGCAAACCCTCCAGAAACAGAATGCGTTCAATAAGCTGATCAGCGTGTTTCATTTCATCAATTGATTCATGATATTCTTTTTCGTTGAGTTTATCGAATCCCCAGTTTTTATACATTCTGGCATGCAAAAAATATTGGTTGATAGCGGCCAGTTCATTTTCCAGCGCCCGATTTAAATAATCTATGACTTTACTGTCACCTTTCATTCTGGTCTCCCATAGAGTAGATATAATTTTCCGTTAAAATATAATATGCTCTGTCACAACACGCAGCAATAAACCCCGGCCTGATACCTGCTATACCATCCTCTCATAATCAAGAAAACTTACTGCTTGTCAATGGCCAACAGAAATGAGCCAGTATCGGCCATTAAAATTGAGCCACTTT
>CAYYSO010000155.1:0-4889 GCA_964474415.1 uncultured Methylomarinum sp.
TAACGGTACCAAAAATAGCCGGAAAAATCCCTCCTTCGGTATTGGCTTCACGCGGGTCTTCACTAATAAAATCGGCAAACCTGATTACATATTCAATTATTTTATCGATCACCGTCATGGCATTGGGCCGCTCCAGACGGACAATCTTTTGCAATGGAATCTCAATACGTTGACCGTTACCGGTCTCCGCCAGCAGACTATCGCGGCGGATTTTTTGATTAAGCAAACTGATTTTTTGTTGTAACAGATGATACTTACTGTCGTACTCAAGCCTTTTGTTGGCCATTTCTTTAGCTACAATTTCATTCCATTTCCCTTCAAGCTCCAATTTACGCTGTTTTAAGCGCTGACGTTCCAGTGCATAATTGATGGCGCCGATTTGTTTTTTCTGGAGTTGTTCGATTTCATCATACAAATCACGAGCCCGATCAATTTTATTCTGAATAATGGCAAATGCTTTTTGGCCCTCGGCAATGACTTTCCCGTTTTCTTTAACGGCTAACAATCGCCCATAGAAATTCCCCCATTCTCGTCTTTCAATGGCAATCAAATCGTCAGGATAGCCCTCTTGCTGAATATTGGGTTCCTGTATCCAGCGGAAATCCTGCCCCGTCAGTTTCCGGTTTCCCGTTTTAATCAAACGCTGTTCCAAATGGTCAGCATTAGCAGGCAATTGATAGCCGGATTCACGCGCATGACTGGCTGTCATCACACTTTTATCAACCTCTTCGCCAATAATAACGACCTCACCCGAACGATCTTTATAATGGTATTCCACTATATCTGCCGGCCAAAAATGACCCAATCCTCTAATGGCAATGAGTAACAGTAAGCCCATCACCAAAATAATACTGACACTCACTGCGGCGGCATTCAACCAAATCCACGGAGTACCGCTTTTAAACCACGCTTTTATCATAATGAACTGTATTTTTCGCGTAAATTCTGGCGAACCATTTCCGCCAGTGTATTAAATACAAAGGTAAAAACAAACAATACCAGGGCGGCCAGAAACAGCACCCGATAATGCGTACTATCTACCTCGGCTTCTGGTAATTCTACGGCAATATTTGCCGATAACGTGCGCATCCCCTGAAACACGCTTAAATCCATAACCGGTGTATTACCGGTTGCCATCAGGACGATCATCGTTTCTCCGACGGCACGACCAAAGCCGATCATCACCGCTGAAAATATTCCCGGACTGGCGGTTAACAAAACCACTCGGGTCATAGTCTGCCAAGTCGTCGCACCTAACGCCAGCGACCCTGTCGTCAAATGCCGGGGCACACTAAAAATGGCATCCTCAGTAATCGAGAAAATGGTGGGAATCACTGCAAACCCCATTGCCAGACCGACAACTAACGAATTTCTCTGGTCGTAGCCAATACCAAATTCATTCTTCATCCACAGCTGCAAATCACCGCCAAAAAACACTGATTCCACCCCCGGCGCTAATATAAATGCCAGCCAGCCAGCCAAAATAATCACCGGCATCAATATCGCAGCATCCCAGCCTTCCGGTATTTTATGACGATATGATTCAGGCAAATACTGCCAGAACCAGGCAAAGACAATCACGGCCAATGGCACAATCATCAGTAAAGAAAATATACCAAGCAAATGCACTTCCACAAACGGCGCCAGCCATAAACCGGCCAAAAACCCCAGAATAACGGTAGGCAATGCTTCCATGATTTCAATACTTGGTTTCACCCACTGACGCATCCTCGGAGCCATAAAATAGGCCGTATAAATTGCTCCCATCAAAGCCAGCGGAACCGCCATCAACATCGCATAAAACGCAGCTTTCAAAGTACCAAAGGTCAATGGTATTAAACTTAACTTGGGCTCAAAATCATTACTTGCCGAGGATGACTGCCAGATATATTCAGGCTTGGGATAACTTTCATACCAGACTTTCTGCCATAGCGCTTTCCAGGATATTTCCGGATGTTCATTTTCAATAGTCCAGAAATGTATTTTCTGATCAGCCGACTGCAATAAGAAGGCATTGGCTCTAGGCGACAAAGCCAACGCAACCGGTTTGCCCTGGCTGATTTCATCCCGGATCAATTCTCTTTCCGAAGTGGTATAATAAACCCCTACCAAACCGGCTGCATCGGCAACAATTAAGCCTTTACGCCGCTGTTCCGGAGCAATAGCTACAATGCTATGATCAGAGATTTTGAATGCCCTTAATTTTTTCAAGCGGGAATGATTCTGTTCATCCCGGACGATGCTCCACTGCGATAATACCCCGCTGGAATCCCCCACTAACAAAGATAAATCACCATTTAGAAAGGTCAGCGCCGTTATCTGTTCACCGGAATTTAAAACATTGATAGCCTGTTTAAGATGAGGTTGACTTTTATTGCTGATATCCACATAAGTCAACCCTCCTTTCCGGCTGGCCAAATACAGGTTACGTTGTTCCTTATCCAGCAAAATATAAGCAATATTTTCACTTTCTATATCGATTTCACTATCGCTACGTTCCAGCGTAGCTTCATCGTCAAACAGCGACTCTTCCCGGATGAAATTGCTTAACAGCATACGTCCATCAACTGTTCTGGCGACTAAAGTAGTTTCATCTTCGCCAACACGAATTGCGAGCAGATTGATGGCCTGCCCGGCTTCATCCAAAACAATGGGATCTTTACCGAGCGGATATTCCAGAACAGGTGTAATCAGGCGCTTATCATTTGGATAAGTCACTTTGTATTGATGTTTTACAACAATGACCCGACCATCAGATAAACCATAAACCACCACACCTTTATTGTAACTGCCATGAGCAAAACTGATGATTTCTACATCTTCCGGAATTGACAATCTTTCAGTCGTTATGACTTCACCGTTATCGACACGGAAAAATACTACGGTACCGTTAGCCGTAAAGCGGACAGCGATTTCATTCTGCTCTTCCATTGCCATAAACAGAGTCTTTCCTGACTCGGCAGCAGGTAGCTTATACTGACTGACTGCTTCGACTTTTGCAGAAATAAACAGTGGATAAACAACGCACAGCAGATAAAAGAAAATCAATACAATGGCAACAATCACACCCAAGCCGCCTACGGCTATACCGTAATTCGCCAGCTTGTCTTTAATCAAACGCCATTTTTGGTAACGAATACTCACCTGTAACCCGGCGCTATCTTCGATCTTTGTGTTCAATTCAGTCATAAGAAATTCTTAGAGCGGTAGCAATAGCTATTGTGACAGTTGTTTTGTTGCATTAAATAAAGAACAAGCCGGAAATCATATCCAATTCCCGGCTTGTTTTCCTGCTGAATCAATTTTTCGATATTTGAGGGGGATAGAACAAACTGCATTCAGCATATAGTCCCTTATCAGGCATCCCTGCCACTAAATCCTGTTAATAATCCATAATTCTTTTTCTGCTTAATGAATAGTTGCCAATGTTTTTTCAACAACTTTGGCCGGCAATGGAATATAACCGTCTTTTATGACAATTTGCTGTCCTGTTTTGGACAGAACCATTTTAATAAATTCTTTTTCCAGCGGTTGCAGTGGTTTGTTAGGTTGTTTATTGACATAAACATACAAGAAACGCGCCAATGGGTATTTACCGGATACAGCGTTCTCTGGCGTTGCTTCGATAAAATCGCCGCCCGGTTTTTTGGTCAATGGAACGGCTTTTACACCTGATGTTTTATAGCCAATACCGGAATAACCAATACCATTCAATGAAGACGTCACTGACTGAACAACTGAGGCTGAACCGGGCTGTTCATTGACATTACTTTTATAGTCACCTTTACACAGGGCTTTTTTCTTGAAATATCCGTAAGTACCGGAAACAGAGTTACGCCCATATATTTGAATCTGCTTATCAGCCCAGGAACCTTCCAGACCTACCTGCCCCCAGTTGTTGATATCCTCATTATAGCCACATTTACGTGTTGATGAAAAGATAGCATCAACCTGTGGTATAGACAGACCTTTGACGGGGTTTTCCTTGTTGACATAAACTGCCAAAGCATCAATTGCCACAGGAATAGCTGTCGGTTTATATCCATATTTTTTTTCAAAGGCATCACGTTCTTTATCTTTCATTTTGCGACTCATAGGCCCCAGATTTGAGGTTCCTTCCGTCAGCGCCGGCGGCGCAGTTGAAGAACCAGCCGCCTGAATCTGAATATTCACATTGGGATACAGTTTTTTATATTCTTCCGCCCACAAGGTCATCAGATTCGCCAAAGTATCCGAACCTACACTAGACAAGTTACCGGAAACACCACTGGCTTTCTGATATTCAGGAATGCCGGCATCTACTGTTTGCACAGCTGCCGCAGAGCCACTCAACAAAGTAGCTGAGGCAATCCCCAGCCCGGCCAGTAAAGATTTTATTTGGAAAAGTCTCTTCATATTAATTCTCTGATATTTTCTTGAGGCACATGGATGTGCCGAATGCAGATAATGCTAAAACAATTATCTGTACCGAGCAGCTATTTTGCCGCTAAAAAATGACAATGATATGAAGTTAATATGACAACTTTATGACAAACACAAAACAGGTGCTCAATAAAAGATGGGAAAAGCCTATTTGTCCTACAATTTTTTATGGGTTCATATCTTTAGCTTTCTTTGCAAAACCAGCGCCTTTTTTTGTTTTGGCTTCAAGTTCTAATGCTTCAATGATGGCGCGATAATCTAAATCCATTTTGTTCATGACAGCAAAACACGTTGCGATAACAGCAATAGTATTTGGCACTTCACCCTTTTTTTTATAGGACTGGAGATTTTTTTCACTGACTTTGATAAGTTTGCTAAATTTTGGCAAGCTGATTTCAGCATCAAGCAACAGATGCTTGATATAGGTCATACAAATCCCTTCCTTTTTTTCTTTGGTAAAGCGCTCT
>CAYYSO010000156.1:0-4748 GCA_964474415.1 uncultured Methylomarinum sp.
TGATGTTACAGATACAGAAAATATTGTTACCATTCCATCCAAAACAAAGGAAATTATTCACACGATCAAGTCAGGTGAAAGCCTTTCAACGATCTTCTCACAGTTAAATCTCAGCAAAACAGATTTACACAAAATCATACATGCAAACACAACAGGCAAACAATTTGCATCAATATCTCCAGGCAAAAATTTAGTGGCTAAAATCAATCAAGACGGTGAACTTGAGCAACTTGTTTATGCAAAAAATTCTATTGACACTTTGATTGCAAATCGCCTGGATGATCACTTTGAGGTAAAACTAGCCAGCAAACCAATTGAACGTGAGATCAGCAGTGCCCAGACTACAATTCAATCATCTTTATTTTTAGACGGCAAAAAAGCGGGACTATCCGATAAATTGATAATGGAATTAGCTAGTATTTTTGCCTGGGATATTGATTTCGCCTTGAATTTAAGAGCGGGTGACCAGTTCACCGTCATTTATGAAAAACTATTTGTGGGCGGCAAGGAATTTGACACGGGTGAAATCATATCCGCAGAGTTTGTTAACCAGGGTAATGTTTTTACCGCTGTACGCTTTAAAGACCCACAAGGTAATGTCAATTATTACACCCCCGAAGGTAAAAGCATGCGTAAGGCATTTTTACGCACACCCGTTGCCTTTTCCCGCATCAGTTCTCCTTTTAATTTACATCGCAAGCACCCGGTTTTGAATAGAATTCGTGCCCATAAAGGGGTTGATTACGCGGCCAAAACAGGCACTCCAGTCAAATCGACAGGCGACGGTAAAATTATTTATCGTGGACGTAAAGGTGGCTATGGCCGAGTTGTCATTGTTCAACACGGCCAAAAATACACTACCCTATATGCCCACTTATCCGGCTACAAAAAAGGCCAACGAAATGGTAACCGAGTCAAGCAAGGTCAAGTCATAGGGTATGTAGGTAAATCAGGTTTAGCTACGGGTCCGCACCTGCATTACGAATTCCGGATCAATGGTGTGCACCGTAATCCATTGACTGTCAAATTACCTCATGCCAGTCCTATCAAAAAATCATTATTGGCCGAATTTAAAGCACAATCTGAACCATTGCTGGCACAACTTAATAAAGCAAAAGCCAGCAGCTTACTGGCACAAACTCAACAATAACTTTGTGCCTGAGCGTTATATAGGACTAATGTCCGGGACCAGCCTTGATGGGATTGATGCTGGTCTTGTTGAGTTTAGTGATGACAAATGTAGGGTTATCGCCTTTCATTACCACCCTTTTCCTGACTCACTCAAACAGGAAATAAACAAGCTTAGCCAACCTGATCAGCCGGTTCTGCTGAACGATTACGGCTCCATGGATACTCGCCTGGGTTATTTATTTGCAGATGCTGTAAATAACGTACTAAAAAAAGCCGGACTCACTGCCAACAGTATTTCTGCTGTTGGCAGTCACGGCCTGACCATTTACCATGCCCCGCATATTCGATATCCGTTTTCCCTGCAAATTGGCGATCCTAATATTATTGCCGAAAAAACCGGCATCACCACAATTGCCGACTTTCGCCGGCGCGACATTGCCGCACACGGTCAAGGGGCTCCGCTGGTCCCTGCATTTCATCAGTATTTTTTTGGCCGTCATGAGAAAAATATCTGCATAGTCAATATCGGTGGAATCGCTAATATTACTGCAATTAATAAAGAGCTTGTTTTAGGATTTGATACTGGCCCCGGCAATACCTTGATGGATTACTGGACTCGAAAAAACCTTAACAAAAATTACGATAAAAACGGTGAATGGGCACGCAATGGCTCTGTTCAACAAAATTTGCTGCTGCATTTAAAGAATGACCCTTACTTTCACAAACTACCCGCCAAAAGCACCGGAAAGGAATATTTTTCCGGCCCATGGTTGGAAAATAAAATCAGTCGCCACCCTGCACTGAGTGCGCAGAATATACAAACAACACTCTGTCAGTTAACGGCGGATACAATTACAGATGAAATCAAAAAACATGCTGCCGACACACAACTCACATTGATTTGCGGTGGCGGTTGTCATAATCGATATTTACTGGAATTGATTGCTCAAAACCTACAACATCCGGTTTTGACCACCAAAGACTACAACATCAATCCGGATCATGTCGAAGCAGTTGCTTTTGCCTGGCTGGCCAGGCAGACCATGCACAAACAACCGGGCAATTTATACAAAGCAACGGGAGCATCTGCTCCCGTCATTTTAGGAGGAATATATCAGCAATTACGCTGAAAAGGATGATCCGCAACCACAAGTAGTTGTTGCATTGGGGTTGCGAATAACAAACTGAGCGCCAGACAAATCTTCTTTATAATCAATTTCCGCCCCGCCCAGATATTGAATACTCATGGAATCAATTAACACAGTGACCCCGCCATTCTCAATTTTGGTATCATCCTCATTGATGTCCTCATCAAACGTAAAACCATATTGAAAACCTGAACAACCACCACCGGAAATATACACTCTCAACTTCAGATTATCATTTCCTTCTTCAGCAATTAACGCCCCGACTTTCTCGGCTGCACTATCTGTAAATATAATTGGATCAGCCATAGCGACTCTTTAAACAATTGAATAAATACTGGATTATGACTATACCCAGCATTTTAGTCAAGATTTATGGATAAAGCGCTACTGTTTTCAAGCCCGCATTTTCGCTGTAATCAAACATTAGATTCATATTCTGCACTGCCTGCCCCGCAGCGCCTTTAACCAGATTATCAATAACAGACAGTATCACCACAGTATCTCCACCTTGCGGTTGATGAATGGCAATCTGACAGCGATTGCTGCCTCTGACATTACGGGTATCGGGATGAGTCCCTGTCGGCAATACGTCGACAAAATGCTCGTTAGCATAACGCTGCTCAAACAGTGCCTGAATATCTTCCCCCTGAGTGTTTAATCGCCCATACAAGGTTGCATGAATCCCTCTAATCATCGGCGTTAAATGCGGTACAAAAGTGAGTCCAATATTTGCCTCCGCCACTTTTTGCAGACCCTGGGCAATTTCCGGCAAGTGCCGGTGTCCACTGACAGCATAAGCCTTAAAACTTTCTCCCGTTTCACTCATTAACGATGAAACCTGAGCTTTACGTCCAGCCCCGCTGACACCTGATTTTACGTCGGCAATGAGATGGTCAAAATCAATTAATTCATTTTCAATCAAGGGTAAAAAGCCCAATTGCACCGCTGTTGGATAACACCCCGGGCAAGCCAGCAACCGAGTTTTTCTGATTGCTTCACGATTAACTTCCGGCAAGCCATAAACTGCCTCAGCAATCAAATCAGGACAGGCGTGTTCCATTCCATACCATTGACTCCATTGACGATGATCTTTAAGTCTGAAATCTGCCGACAAATCAATCACTTTTACGCCGCGCGTCAGTAATTGTCCAGCCATAAGCATAGCTGCTCCATTAGGGGTGGCAAAAAACACCACATCACAAGTCGCCAACGCGTCGATTTGCGGCTCACTAAAAATTACATCACACAAACCTCTTAAACTGGGATAAATTGCATCCACTCGTTTTCCAGCATCGGATCGGGATGTCACCACCGCCACATCAATGTGGCGGTGTAACACCAAAATCCTTAATAACTCAACACCTGTATACCCAGTTCCGCCGACAATTCCTGCTCGAATCATTTTATGTCTTATCTCACTTAATAGTTAAATCAACATCTTTTAGATGTCTATATAATACGCTTTATTTACTCTCTAAATAAGACCCAAAATGATCGTTATCAAAATCACTTCTACCGGCGGACCTGAAGCTTTAATGGCTACAGAAACACCCTCTCCCAAACCATCTGAACATCAGGTTTTGATTAAAGTTGCCGCCGCCGGCGTTAACAGACCAGATGTGATGCAGCGCCAAGGCTTGTATCCACCGCCAGCTGGCGCCTCGGAAATTCCAGGACTGGAAATAGCCGGTACCATTATTGAAACCGGTGCAAAAGTCACCCATTTAAGAACAGGCGATAAAGTTTGTGCACTGGTCACCGGCGGTGGTTATGCTGAATACTGCCTGGCAAGTGCTTCGCTCTGCCTTCCGATTCCGGCGGGATTTAATTTTATTCAGGCTGCCGCTCTGCCGGAGACTTTTTTCACGGTATGGAGCAACCTCTTTACCCGCCCTCAATTGCAAAAAGGTGAAACCCTACTGGTTCATGGCGGCAGTAGCGGTATTGGGTCAACCGCCATTCAACTAGCCAAAGCATTTGGCGCCAATGTTTTTGTCACCGCCGGAAGCGACGAAAAATGTCGTTTCTGTAGCGAATTAGGTGCAAATGCCGCCATTAACTATAAACGGCAGGATTTTGTCGAAGAAATCAGCAAGCTCACTGGCGGCAACGGCGTTAATGTGATTCTGGATATGGTAGCTGGCGATTATTTCCCTCGCAATCTGAAATGTCTGGCAATCGAAGGAAGACTGCTTCAAATAGCCATTCAGAACGGTGCAAAAAGTGAAATTAACTTATGGTCGGTTATGCAAAAACGCCTGACCATTACCGGCTCCACATTAAGAGCGCGAGAAGACAGTTTCAAAGTGGCCATTGCCACGCAATTACAACAAAAGGTCTGGCCGCTACTTGAAACCGGAATAGTCAAACCGGTTATTCACAGTATTTTTCCTTTAACAAAAGCCGTTGAGGCGCACCAATTAATGGAAAGCGGTTTACATACAGGTAAAATTATTTTAACAATAGAAG
>CAYYSO010000157.1:0-4738 GCA_964474415.1 uncultured Methylomarinum sp.
AGAAAACCTCATGAATACCCAGACGATAACCATGTCGAATGGCGCGTCGAATAATTCGTCTCAGAACATAACCGCGTCCTTCATTAGACGGTAACACGCCATCGACCACCAAAAATGCACATGACCTTATATGATCGGCAATCACCCTCAGGGAACTGTTGTCCAGATCATTCCTGTTAGCCAGCTTTGCGGCCGCTTTCAGAATGTTCTGAAACAGGTCAATTTCATAGTTGCTATGTACGCCCTGCAACACGGCTGCAATGCGTTCCAGCCCCATACCAGTATCCACTGATGGTGCCGGCAATGGCGTCATTTTGTCATCTTTGTCACGATCATACTGCATGAACACCAGATTCCAGATTTCAATATAGCGATCCCCTTCCTCATCAGGACTCCCTGGGGGACCGCCCGCCACATCTTCACCATGATCGTAAAAAATTTCGCTACAGGGCCCACAAGGACCAATATCTCCCATTGACCAGAAGTTATCTTTGGCACCTATACGGGAAAAGCGTGCAGAATCCACTTTAACATCATCCAGCCAGATTGATTCCGCCTCCGAATCTTCTTCAAAAACAGTCACCCATAATTTTTCTGCTGGAATTTGCAGTTCTTTAGTCAGAAAATCCCAGGCAAAATGAATGGCATCTTTTTTAAAATAATCACCAAAACTGAAATTACCCAGCATTTCAAAAAAAGTATGATGTCTGGCGGTATAACCGACATTTTCCAGATCGTTATGTTTGCCGCCGGCACGCACGCAGCGTTGACTGGTAACCGCGCGGGTAAAGTCCCGTTTCTCACGTCCCAGAAAAACATCCTTAAACTGCACCATACCGGCATTGGTAAACAACAGAGTAGGGTCATTTCCCGGTACCAGTGAACTTGACGGCTGAACTGAATGCCCTCTTTCACGAAAGAATTCCAAAAATGCGCTACGCAATTCTGCGCTGGTCATATTTTTCATCATATAAAAGTGTATTTACTACTAATATTTTTTTATTCTAACTGCCCAAGAGCAATTGTCTTAATGTTCCAATTTGATACCCAATTGAGAAAACAGCATCTGAATTAAACTACCGGTAAAACCACGGTGTTGTAAAAAACGATTGCGTTTAAGCCACTCTTTGGTTGTTAACAAGCTATCCTTCGGATATTTATCCAGATAAACTCGTTCCAATACACCCAGCCAGTCGCCCGCTTGCTCCTCAACGATGGCATCCAAATCCACTCCATTTACACCCCGTTGTTGCAATTCGTAACCAATACGAACCGGGCCGTAACCTTTTTGAATCCGGCATCTGGCATAACTCTCAGCAAAACGTTCATCACTTTGCCATCCTTGCTGAGACAATTCAGCTATAACCGCTTGTGAATCACTCCGGTTAAACCCTCTGAGTGTCAATTTATCCTGTAATTCCTTTCGACTATGCTCGCGTCGGGCTAATAACCTTAAACAAAGTTCCTTAATTTGCTGACAAGATTCCTCAGTCACCATTAACTGTTAAATAAATTTCTCGACAATTATTTTTTAGAAGAACTCTCTTCCTGTCCAGCCAACTGAGTATCGGCATCGGCATCAGAACCAAACACTTCAGTTCTGATTGCAGCTTCCAGCTCTTTAGCTTTATCCGGGTTGTCTTTCAGGAACTGTTTTGCGTTATCCTTGCCCTGCCCAATCTTTTTATCACCATAGCTGTACCAGGACCCGGATTTTTGTACAAAACCGTACTTAACGCCCAGATCAACTAACTCGCCCAGAAAAGAAACTCCTTCACCATACAGAATTTCAAATTCAGCTTGTTTGAAAGGCGGCGCTACTTTATTTTTAACCACTTTTACCCGGGTATCGTTGCCGATGACCTCATCGCCTTTTTTAATGGCGCCGATACGGCGGATGTCCAAACGTACTGAAGCATAAAATTTCAAAGCATTACCACCGGTTGTGGTCTCAGGATTGCCAAACATAACGCCGATTTTCATACGCAACTGATTAATAAAAATCACCAGCGTATTAGAGCGTTTAATGTTAGCCGTCAGCTTTCTCAACGCCTGCGACATTAACCGGGCCTGCAGACCCATATGGGAATCGCCCATATCACCTTCAATTTCTGCCTTAGGTGTTAAAGCCGCAACTGAGTCAACAACAACAATATCCACCGCACCGGAACGCACCAGCATATCGGTAATTTCCAAAGCCTGTTCCCCGGTATCGGGTTGTGAAACCAGCAACTCATCAACATTAACACCGATTTTTCCTGCATAAACAGGATCCAGTGCGTGCTCTGCATCAATAAAAGCGGCCGCTCCGCCCAGTTTCTGCATCTGTGCAATGGTTTCCAGCGTCAACGTGGTTTTACCGGAAGATTCTGGACCATAAATTTCGATAACCCGCCCTCTGGGCAAACCACCGCAGCCCAAGGCAATATCCAGTGACAATGAGCCGGTCGAAACCACTTCGATATCACGACTGGCCGCCACATCCCCCATGCGCATTACAGATCCCTTACCAAACTGTTTATCGATCTGCATTAATGCTGCACTGAGCGCTTTTTTCTTGTTTTCATCCATTGCTAAGCCTGATTTGTATTTGACGCGTTGCAAAATAAGCTCGCCATTATCACATAGAGCGACGTAGCGAAACAGTCTTTGATAAAGAAAAATTTCAGAGTCAAGAAATCAAACCCATCAATTGTCAAGGAAAAGGACATGGAATAAGTCCGACAACTGATATAGAACTATTATTTAGAGTTGACTACATATACTTCGCGTGGTCACGGATGCAGTTTTGAAACGTCTGGGTTTATATCGCCTACATGGGTATATTTACGACATATTCTGGAATAAGTAACTGATATTGAAGACGGAAGTATACTAAGAAGTTACAATTCCACAACCATAAACACACGAAATATAGAGAGAAAAGCGAGATTAATTAACAGTCTTCCATCAATCTTCCAGAAAATGTCCACAATATTTACAATAACTAGCATCGAAATCGTGTCCGGTTTCGCCACAATCAGGACAGGCTTCGTTATTGATCCTGGCCATTTTATTCGCCTTCAAAAGCTCACTGCTGTAAATCCCGGTTGGCACTGCAATAATACCGTACCCCATAATCATCATAAATGACGCAATGATTTGTCCGAATGTTGTTTGTGGGGCAATATCACCGTACCCCACCGTCGTCATTGTGACAATGGCCCAATATACAGACTGAGGGATACTGGTAAATCCCGCGTCACCACCCTCTACAACATACATCAACGAACCAAAAATGACTACCAGCGTTACCACGGTATACAAAAACACCAGTATTTTATGTCGGCTTTTGCTCAATGCGCTCAACAATACCTGTGCTTCGCCCAGATATTCCGACAATTTCAGAATCCGGAATACTCGTAACAGACGAAATATCCTGACGACCAGCATATATTTAACACTTGGAAACAAAAAGCTCAGATAAGTCGGAATAATCGATAAAAAATCAACAATACCAAAGAAGCTTCGGCAATACAGCCATGGCTTGCGAACGCAGATTAAACGCAAAATATATTCTATGGTAAACAGCAAGGTAAAAAACCATTCAATATAGAAAAAAATCTGCGAATACTGCTGTTGCATATCATCAATACTGCTCAACATCACGGAAATCACGCTGCAAAAAATGCTGAAAATCAAGATCAAATCAAAAGCTTTGGCAAGCGGTTTCTCAGCGCCAAAAATAATATCATTTAACGACTCGCGCCAGGGCGAAAGTGTTTCACCATCATTAAAATGCTGTTTTTGTTTTGGGGATTTTTCTGTTTGCATCAGATATTTTTGTCGTTTTTGTACAGCTACGAAGTTCTTTATTATAATGAGATAAACAGTCTCTTATATTTTTTAAAAGAAAACATAAAAGTGAATCTCATAATGTCTTTTCTTACCTATCTGATCATATATCTTTCCATTTCGTTCATCGTAACTTATCTTCTTGCTCGCATATTTGCTTTTAGTAAGCCATTACCGGACAGAAGAAAACACGATAGACGGAAGAATATGAGACCAGGGCATATCGATAGAAGAGTTTCATACAGGAACCACAGCGAAATAATGTCAAATTAAAAGTTTCTCAGCCACTCCCTTAGCAACGATGTAGCATAACTACCCGCCGGTAATCTGAAACATAGTAACCATTGATTACCGTCTTCAATCTGCCAATTCAGCTGTTCAGGTATTACTCTCAAAGCACGCCTCTCTGCAGTTAATCCATACTTTAACAGACCGCTCACCAACACCGGGTTTTCATCGATAATTGCTTTTTCGATGCTTCCGGCAACCAGTGAAGTTTCCAGCTCTTCTTTTCCATACATCACAGCTGTCGGATGTATATCTCCCGTCTCAATACGCCCAAACAACTGCTGATCAACACTCTCAACTTTGAAAATACTATGGCTGTGATTTAATTGACAGACATCCCCCATTAATAATTGATTCCAGTTTGACAACCCGACCCGTTTTGCCAGAATCAGATTAAACAGATAGGAACGCACAGCCGATAAATAGATACTTCTCTGCTCTCGCTTAAGCTTGCGTCCCTGAAATAAAACCAGCGCTTTATTAACATTTTGTCCCTGCCAACCAAAACGTTGTTTGCCAAAATAATTTGGAAACCCTTGCTGGCTGATTAATTGCAATTGTTTTTCTGTTTTATCGGCATCCCCCGACCAATTTCTGATACGAATTTTAAAGTGAT
>CAYYSO010000158.1:0-4667 GCA_964474415.1 uncultured Methylomarinum sp.
TTAAACGCGAAGGCCGGCCTTCTGAAAGCGAGACACTCATTTCCCGTTTAATTGATCGGCCGATTCGACCGCTTTTTCCGGATACTTATACTAATGAAGTACAGATTATTGCAACAGTTGTATCTTTAAATCCTGAGATTGGAACTGAGATTCCTGCGTTATTGGGTGCCTCAGCAGCGTTAGCTGTTTCCGGGTTACCGTTTAACGGCCCGGTGGGTGCTGCCTGTGTGGGCTATAAAGATGAGGAATATTTATTAAACCCTTCTGTTGACAGTATTAAAGAGTCACAGCTGGAACTGATAGTAGCCGGGACTGAACATGCGGTTTTGATGGTGGAATCTGAAGCACAACTGCTATCTGAGGAAGTCATGCTGGGTGCGGTGTTATTTGGTCATGAGCAAATGCAGACCGCAATCAATGCCATTAAGGAATTTGCCGCTGAAGTTGCGACGCCTGCTGCAGAGTGGACAGCGCCGGAAGTGGATGTGGATCTGGAAAAACGGGTAGTCACTGAAGTTGAAGATGACATCCGTGCTGCCTATCAAATTGCCGAGAAACTGGTCAGACAAGATAAGCTGAGTGAAATCCGCACAGCGGTCGTAGAAAAGCTGACCGCTGATGAACAATATGAAGAAGGGGATATTCGTAATATCATCGAGCATCTGGAAAAGAAAATTGTTCGCAGTTCTATTCTGAATGATAGTAAGCGTATTGACGGTCGCGATCTGGATAAAGTCAGACCGATTACGGTTAGAACCGGCGTATTGCCAAGAACCCATGGTTCAGCATTGTTTACTCGCGGTGAGACCCAGGCGCTTGTCGTGACAACACTGGGGACGGATCGTGATGCCCAGATTATTGATGCCTTGTCAGGTGAGTATAAAGAACCGTTCATGTTACATTACAACTTTCCTCCCTATTGTGTAGGTGAAACAGGATTTATTGGGTCGCCAAAACGTCGTGAGATAGGTCACGGTCGTTTGGCTAAACGTGGGGTTAGTGCGGTTCTTCCAAATATGGAAGAATTTCCTTATGTTATTCGAGTGGTTTCCGAGGTAACAGAATCGAACGGTTCCAGTTCTATGGCTTCTGTTTGTGGTAGCAGTCTGGCATTAATGGATGCCGGTGTGCCGACCAAAGCACCAGTTGCCGGAATCGCGATGGGTCTGATTAAAGAAGGTGATCAATTTGCCGTTCTTTCTGACATCATGGGCGATGAGGATCATCTGGGGGATATGGATTTTAAAGTAGCCGGATCAGAAAGTGGTATTACTGCCTTGCAAATGGATATCAAGATTGACGGCATTACTGCAGAAATCATGAAAACCGCTTTAGAACAAGCAAAGCGGGGTCGGTTACATATTCTGGGTGAAATGAATAAAGCGCTGTCAACTACGCGTGAAGAAATGTCAGATTTTGCACCAAGAATTATTTCTTTCAAAATCGACCCAAGTAAAATTCGTGAAGTGATTGGTAAAGGTGGGGCGACAATTCGCGGAATTACCGAGCAAACCGGCGCCAGTGTTGACTTGACTGATGACGGAATGGTGAATGTTGCTTCAGTCGATAAGGCGGCAGGTGAAGAGGCCCGTCGTATCATTGAAGAAATTACTGCTGAAGTTGAAGTTGGTAAGACTTATGAAGGTAAGGTTGTCCGCTTAATGGATTTCGGAGCTTTTGTAACCATTCTGCCGGGAAAAGACGGTTTGGTGCATATTTCACAAATCTCTGATGAACGCGTGGAAAAAGTCAGTGACAAATTGGCTGAAGGTGATGTGGTTAAAGTCAAAGTGCTTGAAATTGACCGTCAGGGTCGAGTCAGACTGAGTATGAAAGCAGTAAGTACAGAAGAGTAGTTATTCTGTTTAAAACCGAAAAGGGCCGGAAGGCCCTTTTTTGTGTGGCCCAAGAAAGTTATGTTTTCAAAAAAAATATTTGACCCTGATTGCAGCCATTGTCGGCGACTCGCTGAATTTTTATGTGAGGTTAAACAAAAATATCCTGATTATCATGCAAAACCGGTAGCGCCATTTGGTGACCAGGAGGCACAGTTATTGATTGTGGGGTTGGCGCCTGGTATGCATGGCGCCAATGCGACAGGACGTCCTTTTACTGGTGATTATGCTGGATTGTTGTTATATGAGGCATTGTATGAGTTCGGGTATAGTAATCAGGCTGAATCGACTTCGTTAAATGATGGTTTACAATTAAAAAACTGCCGGATCACCAATGCTGTAAAATGTTTGCCGCCACAAAATAAACCTACCGGCATTGAAATTAATCGTTGTAATCAATATTTAGCTGAAGAAATTAAAACCTTAGCGGATAATGCTGTGATACTGGCATTAGGAAGTATTGCTCATCGGGCAGTGTTGAAAGCCTATGGTTTAATATTAAGTAGCGCTAAATTTGCCCATAATCAGCGCTTCGATTTACCGGATGGTAAGGTATTGGTGAGTTCTTATCACTGTAGCCGTTATAATGTGCAAACCAAAAGGCTCACAAAAGAGATGTTTGCAGATGTTTTTAAAACGATTGAATCCATAATCTAAAACCGTGTCTGACGAACAAGCTAAAACTGAATTTGATGTTAAAGCTTTTCTAAGAAACCTTACCAAGCGCCCTGGCATTTATAAAATGCTTGATGACAAGGGTGAAATTATTTATATCGGTAAGGCTAAAAACTTAAAAAACCGGGTTTCCAGCTATTTTCGCAGTCAATCGGTCTCGCCTAAACAGCAGGCTATGGTTGCTAAGGTGGTTGCCATTGAAGTTACAGTAACACACACGGAAGGCGAAGCTTTATTACTGGAAAGTCAACAGATTAAACGTTATAAACCACGCTACAACATCTGTTTGAGAGATGATAAATCTTATCCCTATGTTTATATTTCAAGCATTCACGATTTTCCCCAGATTACTTTCCACAGAGGTGCAAAAAAAAGAAAAGGTAAATATTTTGGTCCGTATCCCAGTGCCGGCGCCGTCAAAGAAACCTTAAAGCTGTTACAAAAAATTTTTCCAGTCAGGCAGTGTGATGATTCCTATTACAAAAACCGCTCCAGGCCGTGTTTGCAGTATCAAATCAAGCGTTGTACTGCACCTTGTGTGGGGTTGGTCAGCCGGGAAAAATACCGGGAAGATTTGGATAACACCATTCTGTTTCTTGAAGGTAAAGGTAATCAGCTGATTGACTTATTGATAACGAAGATGGAAGGCGCTTCTGCAAAGCTGGAGTTTGAACAGGCCGCAGTGTTCAGAGATCAGATTGTAAGGTTGAGATCAGTATTGGAAAAACATTTTGTTCATGGTGAAAAAGGTGATGTCGATATTATTGCCTGTGCGACCACGGCTTCCACATCCATGCTCACGCCAAGTGCCTATATCCCTATAGGCAAAGCCGGTGTTGCCTGTGTACAGGTGTTTTTTATTCGTAACGGTCAGAACCTGGGGAATAAAATATTTTTTCCAAAAATAACTGAAGCTTATGAAGCTGGAAGTATTTTGCAGGCATTCATTGCTCAATATTATCTTGATAAACAGGTGCCTAATGAATTGATTGTCAGCCAACCTCTTAACGAAACTGAATTATTAACAGAGGTTTTGTCTACCCAAGCCAGACATTCAGTGACTATCACCTCAAATGTAAGAGGTGAACGGTTAAAATGGTTGCAAATGGCGACAATTAATGCTGATAATTCTTTAATGAGTAAGTTATCTGATAAACAAGGAATGTATTCGAGGTTTCTGAGTTTGCAGGATGAATTGGGTACTTCTGAATTGCCCAAGCGTCTGGAATGTTTTGATATCAGTCATACTCAAGGCGATCAAACGGTTGCCTCCTGCGTCGTATTTGATCGTGAGGGGCCGGTGAAATCAGCTTATCGTCGTTTTAATATTGAAGGCGTTACGCCAGGTGATGATTATGCCGCCATTTACCAGGCTGTATCCAGACGTTTTAAACGATTGAAGCAGGGAGAGCATCTGGCGCCGGATATTTTGTTTATTGATGGTGGTAAAGGTCAGGTACATGAGGCGCAAAAGGCATTGGCTGAATTAAGGCTAAATAATGTTATGATAGTCGGAGTTTCAAAAGGCCCGGACAGAAAAGCCGGTATGGAAAAAATTATTCTGGCCGAACAGGAACAACCGATTGATATGAGCCCGGGTGCCAGCGCATTGTTATTGATTCAGCATATTCGTGATGAGGCGCATAGGTTTGCTATTACCGGCCACCGGCAAAGGCGTGCTAAAGTTAAGAGACAATCTGTACTCGAGAGTATTAACGGGCTAGGGCCAAAACGAAGGCAGATTTTATTAAAACAGTTTGGAGGACTGCAAGGCGTTTCCAGTGCAGGTATAGATGCATTGGCCGGTGTGGACGGAATAAGTCGGCAGTTAGCCCAGAGAATTTACGATATATTTCACCATCCAGATGGCACAAAATTTTAATTTACCTACCTATTTAACATTATTGCGGATTGCCTTGATTCCCTTGTTGGCAATTGTTTTTTATTTGCCGTGGGAATATTCAAATATTGCCTGTACCGCAATTTTTATTATTGCGGGTTTTACTGATTGGCTTGATGGTTATTTGGCCAGAAAAATGCGTCTTGAGACCGCATTCGGTGCTTTTTTAGATCCGGTTGCAGATAAATTAATGGTGG
>CAYYSO010000159.1:0-4648 GCA_964474415.1 uncultured Methylomarinum sp.
CAGATACCCAGTGGATCACGCCTTTGACTTTACGTCCTTCGGGGTTTTTACCGAGCGTAGCAGGGTCGTAGGTGCAACGTAATTCAGTGATGTTGCCGGCTTCGTCTTTAATCATCTGATCGCATTTAATGACATAAGAACCTCGCAGTCTCACTTCACCACCTTCGACCAAACGCTTGAATTTTCTGGGCGGAATTTCAGCAAAATCATCCTGCTCAATATAAATTACTTTGCTGAACGGTACCTTGCGGACGCCCATTTCCGGTTTTTGCGGATGATTGGCAATGTCATAGACTTCGCTGGCATCATCGGCAAAGTTTTCGATAACGACGCGTAACGGTTTTAATACAGCCATACGACGCGGTGCGTTTTCGTTCAAGTCTTCGCGGATACAATTTTCCAGCACGCCCATTTTGATCCAGGAGTCTTTTTTGGTAATGCCGATGCGTTCGCAGAAATCACGGATAGAAGCCGGAGTATAGCCTGCCCGGCGCAGTCCGGCGATAGTCGGCATGCGTGGATCATTCCAACCGCTGACATGATTCTCTGTGACCAGTTGATTGAGTTTGCGTTTACTCATGACCGCATATTCCAGTTGCAGTCTGGCAAATTCAATCTGCTGCGGGTGACAAGGCGTTTGCAGTTTGTCCAGTACCCAGTCATACAGAGGTCTATGGTCTTCAAATTCCAGTGTACACAAGGAATGGGTAATGCCTTCGATAGCGTCAGAAATACAATGGCTGTAGTCATACATCGGGTAGATGCACCAGTCATTACCTGTGCGTTGATGATGAACGCGGCGAATACGATACAGGGCCGGGTCACGCATATTGATGTTGGCTGAAGCCATATCGATTTTGGCGCGTAAAACATAGCTGCCGTCGGCAAATTCGCCGTTGCGCATACGCTCAAACAAATCCAGGTTTTCTTCAACAGAGTTGTTTCTGTTCGGACTTTCCTTGCCGGGTTCTGTCAGGGTGCCGCGATATTCACGGATTTGCTCAGCGCTCAAATTATCGACATAAGCATCGCCAGATTTGATTAGCTGAATGGCATATTGATACAGTTGCTCAAAATAATCAGAGGAATGATGTTTTTCCGTCCACTGAAATCCCAGCCAGTGAATATCTCTTTCAATGGCTTCCATAAATTCAACACTTTCCTTTTCCGGATTGGTATCATCAAAACGGAGGTTACAGGTGCCGTTGTTTTCTGCAGCGATGGTGAAATTCAGGCAGATTGATTTGGCATGACCGATATGCAAATAGCCATTGGGTTCGGGGGGGAAACGGGTGACGACTTTTCCGTCATTTTTGTTGTTCTCAAGATCGCTGGCTACGATGTGTCTGATGAAGTTTGATGAGACTGTATTTTCAGGTGTTGACATTGAGTTTTTGGAACGCTTTGTTGTTTTTGAGAAAGCTAAGAAAAGCTTATGTGAATCAAATATTCTAACTGGATTGACCCGATTCCGTAAAGTTGTCTAGCAACTCCAGTATTGATGCATCACAAGCCCCGCACCCTGTACAGGCGCCAGTAGCACTTGATATTTTGTCTATACTATCTGCTCCATTACTGATAAGTTGATTAATCTTCGCTTTTGTTGTCCCACTACAGGAACAAATAATTTCTTTTTGTTCGTCTGGGTTGCTATTGTTCATGAGCTTCTCAATTCAATTACCTTTACTCCATAAAGCTTTAATGTTAACTTCAGTCGTCTATTGATTTGCTATTCAGTAATCGTTGTTTGAATCTACTGGTTGCAAGCGAACTCAAAGCGGAGTATTTCAAATTGGAATGTGCGTGGATAATGAATTTCTACCTGAATTTTTTAGACGACTATGCGTGAGAGGCTGGTGAAAATCCAGTAATCGGTATTATTCTTTAATTTGGTGTGAAGTTAAACCTGTATTAGCCGATTTTAAGGGGAGCCACCCGTTGTGTGGGTGGCTCTTGAATTTAGCGGTAAATAACTTTTGTTTTTTCCGCTGTGGAGACTATTTCGCCGATCATAAATGCTGTCTCGCCTTGTTGTTCCAAGGTTTTCATGGCTGTAGCTTCATCTTCAGCGGCAATGCAAACAATCATGCCGATTCCACAATTAAAGGTTGTCAGCATGTCGGCTTGAGAGACGTTGCCATGTTGTTGTAGCCATTTAAATATTTCCGGTAGTTCCCAGGCAGAAAGATTTATTTTGGCGCTGAGATGTTCAGGCAATACCCGTGGCAGGTTTTCGGTAATACCACCACCAGTGATGTGAGCTAAAGCATGCACCGGAACAGTTTTGAGTAATTTCAGCAAAGATTTAACATAGATGCGGGTAGGTGTCAGTAAAGCTTCGCTTAATGGTTTTTCATTTAAGCTATCGGTTAATGACGCATCGCTTTTTTCAATGATTTTGCGAATTAGAGAATAGCCGTTGGAATGTGGCCCGGATGAAGCAATACCGATTAATTTATCACCGGCTTTAACCAGGCTGCCATCCAGTATATTGGTTTTTTCGACAATGCCAACACAAAATCCGGCCAGGTCATAATCTCCTTTTCCGTACATGCCCGGCATTTCTGCAGTTTCGCCGCCGACCAATGCGGCGCCGGCTTGTTCACAGCCTTTACCGATACCTTCAACAACGGCCGCTGCGGTATCGACATCTAGCTTGCCAGTGGCAAAGTAATCCAGAAAAAACAGGGGTTCAGCACCTTGTACAATGATGTCGTTAACACACATGGCGACCAGGTCGATGCCTACGGTATTGTGGATGCCTAAATCCACAGCCAGTTTTAGTTTGGTACCGACACCGTCAGTACCTGAGACCAGTATAGGGTTTTTGTAACGATTCAGCGGCAGTTCAAACATTGAACCAAAACCACCCAATCCGGCCATGACGCCCGCTGTTCGGGTTTTTGCGGCAATCGGTTTGATTCGTTCGACCAATGTGTTGCCGGCTTCAATATCAACGCCGGCGTTTTTATAATTCAGGCTTTCTTGATTTTGTTCGCTCAATGTCAAGCTCTCTTGCTAAAGTTAAGGTTAAAATAACCGATATTCTACTATAGATTGAAGAATTACACCGCTTGTTGTGTTAATGGGGCTAATTGTGAAAGAGTTTAAATTGTTGAACAGACTATTGTTTATAGGCTTGTTGTTGTTTGTCCACACGTCTTTAGCGGTAGAGGTCAAAGGATTGTATGAAATTGAAGTATTGGCCAAAAGTCGTTCTCAGGAAGACAGAAATAACGCAATTCAAGAAGCGTTGAAGGTGGTATTGGGCAGAATCGTCGTGGCTGATAATGTGTTGCAAACAGCAGTTGTTAAAACGGCTGTTGCTGCAGCTCCTCATTATGTACGACAGTTTCAATTTTCGATGACTCCTGATGGCAGACAAACAGATGAGCAGGCGCGATTATTACGGGTTCTGTTTGATGAACAGCAATTACTGAGTTTATTGCGATCCAGTAATGTGGGGATATGGGGGGAAATAAGGCCGGAGACATTAGTTTGGCTGGTGGTTGATGGACAAGAAGGTCGGCAATTTTATAATGCTGATAATATGCCTGTAGTGGAAAATGCTTTGATTAAAGCTGCGAACCTGAAAGGCTTGCCGGTAATTTTTCCTATACTGGATCTTGAGGAGCAACAAAAAATATCAGTAAATGAAGTGTTAAGCGCCGATTCCAGGCATCTGCTGGATATGTCGAAACGCTATGATGTGGTGTCTGTCATGGCGGGACGGTTAGTCAATAAAGGACATTGTTGGCAAGCTGAATGGGCTTTGTATTTTGATGATCGAATAAAACAATGGAGCAGTTCCTGCAATCCACTTAATGGTGTTGTTGTCAATGGTATGCAGGGAACTTATGATGTGCTGTCCAAATATTACGGGGTTAAACCCGACATTCAGGAAAAAGGTTTCACCATAGTAAAAATTAGTGGCATAAAAGGGATGACCGAGATGACCAGGGTAACGGGTTATCTGCAATCACTGCCTATGATCAAGTCAGTTAATTGGGTTAGTGTAGAAGACGGTTATACCGTTTATAGAATAAACTATGCGGGCAGTGAGGCTGTATTGGCTGAAGGACTAATTGCTGCCGGTATGTTAACGCCAGTGATGGGAAATGAATATAATCAAAATGAGTTAAAATACCGGTTATTGCAATAGTAAATTTTCATCCAGAAACTATGGCCACCATTCACCCGCATGCATCCGAAAGAATCAGTCATAACATATCAAAGGTTGAGTTGATTCATGCGTTAAAGTCTTTTTTGACTGATACTGCAATTCTGTCGGAAAAGGAAGAATTAAGAGTATTTGAATGTGATGCTTTGTCTGCCTATCAGTGTTTACCATGGATTGTAGTATTGCCGGAAACAGTTGAACAGGTTCGGCAGGTATTATCCTTATGTTATCAATCCGGTGTGCCAGTGGTTGCCAGAGGCGCCGGAACCGGTCTGGCGGGTGGCGCGATTCCACTGGATAATGGGGTGTTATTAAGTCTGGCCCGGTTCAACCGGATTTTGCAGGTGGATGTCAATAACCGGATGGCAATCGTGCAGCCAGGGGTCAGCAATCTGGCCATTTCGCAAGCTGTCGCCCAGCAGGGTCTTTATTACGCGCCAGATCCATCGTCACAAATTGCCTGTTCTA
>CAYYSO010000160.1:0-4603 GCA_964474415.1 uncultured Methylomarinum sp.
CGAAAAACAGCAAAAGGCTGTGTAAACTTGTGTCCGGAAAAGTGTTGACACATCAAATATGAAGGGCGACAACTAGTCTGACACAGGGGGTGGATGACGAGGGTGGGGAGCCAATCTACATACAAACTCAAGGCTTAAGGTGCGAACGGCTTCCCCAGAAATCAGTTATCACTATAAACATTTCGTGTTAAATAATCTTATGTTTTAGAGATGGGTTTAATATACAAGGTGCGGATAAATCCGCACCTACAGCCAACGCTAAATTTAACAAAAAGGCTTAACTTAATGACAGTGACCTAAAGCACCCCGATTGTAGTTATCATATTTAATCCATAGTCGATGTTGTTTACTCCGTATGAGTCGCAATGCATAAGCGTAAAATTAAACGCGGCATCCACCAATACCCAATTGCCATCATCACAGCAATAATCTGCCAGTAACCGTTCAGATTCATAACCTGAACAAATACCGTCACGCAACCCAGCAACAGAAAATAAACAAACCAGGCCCAATAACGTAAAGACTGTTTATTTTTTATTTCCGCCCAGGCATAGAGGGAAACATAAACAGTGGCAGTGAGAATAATCAGCGCTGCTGCAAAAAAACTAAGAAAAAAATTGGATAGAGCAACGGGTTCAATCATGTTATGCACTCTTGTTTTCTTTCGTAAAGTATAAAAACATTGCAAATAACTCTGATGTTTGTTGTTACTCTTTTACATTAATAACTGAAAAAAGTAAACGGCCGTAAGGTTATTTTAAAAGAAAAGTTCTCGCATTTTCTGACCGGGAAATTCCGCGCGCATAAAGGCCTCGCCTATCAGAAAGGTATAAATACCGTTATCCATCATGAGTCTTACATCATCCTGTGTATGAATTCCGCTTTCTGTAACAATCAGCCGGTCTTCAGGAAGCATCTCTTTTAAATCCAGCGTGGTTTGTAGTGCTGTTTCAAAGGTTCGCAGATTTCGATTATTAATTCCCACCAGTTTGGTTTCCAGCTTCAAAGCCCTTTGCATTTCTTCGGCATCATGGACTTCAACCAGCACATCCATTCCCAATTGCTCGGCAGTGTCCGCAAGCTCATTCATCTGTCCATCTTCCAGCGCAGCAACGATCAGCAAAATACAATCGGCGCCCAATGCCCTGGCTTCATAGATCTGATAGGGATCGATCATAAAATCCTTTCTTAGTACTGGTAAAGGACAGCGCTCTCTGGCCATCTGTAAATACACTTCCGAACCCTGAAAATAGTGTTTATCCGTCAAAACAGATAAGCAGGTAGCGCCGTTCATGGCATAATCCTGGGCAATCTCAACGGGGCGAAAGTCCTCCCGAATCACACCTTTGCTGGGTGATGCTTTTTTTATTTCGGCGATAATGGCCGGTTTTTTAGCGTCGGCATTCGCTTTTAATGCACGATAAAAACCTCGTGGCGATTCCATGCCTGAAGCAATCTCTTGCAAAGTTAACAGCGCTGTATTCTGCTTACGTTTTTCAACTTCTTCCGTTTTGGTTTTAAGGATCTTTTTTAGAATATCGGGAGTATTTGTCATGGTTGGATTCGTAATTTTCATGATGGGTTTAGATACGCCAGCCCCATTCAACAAGCTAATCTGTTCAAGAATAATTAACCAGCCCTTCAAGCTTCTTCAAAGCGGCGCCACTGGCAATCACTTGCTGTGCTTTATTGATACCATCAGCCAGCGTAGCGGTTAAATTTGCCGCATAAATTGCCGCGCCGGCATTGACAACAACAATGTCTCTGGCGGGCCCTGCCTGATTATTCAAAACTGACTTTATCATGGCCAGACTGGCTTGAGCGCCATCTACCGCCAAACTTTCCAGACTGCTGCTTGGCAAACCGAATTGTTCCGGGGTAATCGTATAAGTTGTTATCTCTCCCTTATTCAGTTCGGCAATATGCGTCGGTGCGGCAATGCTGATTTCGTCCAGACCATCTTCGGCATTGACTACCAGTACATGTTCGCTGCCCAGTTTTTTCATTACCTGCGCCACAGGCTCCAGCCATTGTTCAGAAAACACACCGATTAATTGATTGGGCGCCCCGGCCGGATTGGATAATGGCCCCAACAGATTAAACAGCGTTCTGACCCCCATTTCCTTGCGCGGACCGATAGAATATTTCATGGCGCTATGATGTTTGGGCGCAAACAAAAAGCCAACGCCAATGTCTTTAACACACTGGCCAACCTGTTCAGCTGATAGCTGCAGATTAACCCCGGCTGCTTCCAGTACATCGGCGCTGCCGGAACTGCTGGATACAGAACGGTTTCCGTGTTTAGCCACTTGCCCACCGGCTGCGGCAACCACAAAAGCGCAGGTTGTGGAAATATTAAAGGTGTTGGCGCCGTCTCCGCCAGTGCCGCAGGTATCAATGATATGCTCGCCCTGCACCGGTACTTTAGCGGCTAATTCCCGCATCACTGCGACCGCCGCGGCAATTTCATCGACGCTTTCCCCTTTACAGCGCAAGGCAATCAAAAAACCGCCGATTTGTGCATCGGTGGCGCCACCGGTCATGATGATACGCATGATCTGCTGCATTTCATCAGCGCTCAGATTTTGTTTATCCAGTAGGCGCTGGATAGCCTGTTGCATAATCATTTTATCTTTCCAGAAAATTTTTCAACAAGTCGTGACCATGCTCGGTCAGAATTGATTCCGGATGAAACTGTACCCCTTCAACATCCAGGCTCTTATGTTTGACCCCCATAATTTCTTCGATATTTCCAGCCTCGTCCTGGGTCCATGCAGTGATTTCCAGACAATCCGGCAAGCTCGCCTGATCAATCACCAATGAATGATAACGCGTTGCCGTAAATGGATTGCTCAGACCTTTAAACACTCCCAGATCATGATGATAAACAGGGGAGGTTTTACCGTGCATGATACTTTTGGCATGAACGATATTGCCGCCAAAAGCATAACCGATACTTTGATGGCCCAGACAGACGCCAAGAATGGGAACCTGACCGGCAAATTTCATAATGGTATCGACAGAAATCCCTGCTTCTTTCGGCGTACAGGGGCCTGGAGAAATCACAACTTTATCCGGCTGCATGGCTGCTATTTCATCAACTGTTATTTCATCATTGCGAACAACGGTCACATCCGCACCTAACTCACCGAAATACTGTACCAGGTTATAAGTAAATGAGTCATAGTTATCGACCATGACAACTTTTACCAAACTCATGACTTTTCTCCTTCCAGACCGGCTTCGGCCATACTAACAGCACGGAAAATCGCCCGGCCTTTATTCATGGTTTCATCCCATTCGTTGCGCGGCACAGAATCATAAACGATACCGGCGCCGGCTTGTATATGTAAGGTTTCATCTTTTATAACGGCAGTTCTGATAGCAATGGCGGTATCTAAATTGCCGGACCAGGAAATATAACCGACGGCGCCGGAATAAACCCCGCGCTTAACAGGCTCCAGTTCATCAATAATTTCCATGGCACGGATTTTAGGCGCCCCGCTGACCGTACCGGCCGGGAAAGTCGCTGCCAGCACATCGAAGGCATCTTTACCTTGCTGTAGCTCACCAGTCACATTGGATACGATATGCATGACATGGGAATAACGCTCAATTATCATTTTATCTGTCAACTTCACCGTGCCGATTTTTGCCACTCGACCAGCATCATTTCTCCCTAAGTCAATCAGCATCAGATGTTCAGCCAATTCCTTCGGATCAGCCAGTAACTCCTGTTCCAATTGGTGATCTTCTTCCATTGTCTTGCCGCGCGGCCGGGTACCGGCAATCGGTCTGACCGTCACCGTATTATCTTCCAGTCGCACCAGAATTTCCGGCGATGAACCGACAATATGAAAATCATCCAGATTCAGATAATACATATAAGGTGATGGATTCAAACAACGCAAGGCTCGATATAAATTCAACGGCGCTGCGGAATAGGGAATCGACAAACGTTGAGACAACACTACCTGCATGATGTCGCCGGCAACAATATATTCCTTGGCTTTTAATACCGCATTCTCAAAACCTTCCTGAGTAAAACCGGAAACAAAATCAGCTTCAGTCACATGCCGTGGCGAAGCGTGGCTATCCGCTTTGGCTTTTAATTCTCTGAGTTTTATAACTAACTCATCCAGACGGGCAAGCGCATTTTCATAAGCATGATTCTGCTTTGGGTCAGCATGCGTTAGCAGTAATACTTTGCCGGACAAATTATCGAATACCAGCATTTCTTCCGACACCATCAACAGAATATCCGGATTGTCAATGGGATCAGGTTTACCGGTGGATTGCAGGCGTTTTTCAATATAGCCAATGGTTTCATAACCAAAATAACCTACCAATCCACCGTTAAAGCGCGGTAAGCCTTCAATATCCGGTACTTTATATTGCTGCCTGAATTCCTCAACCCACTCCAGTGGTTGTGAATGTTGAAGAGTTTGCTGGACTTCCCCATCCTGTTCCAAAGTAATTTTATTACCGTAAATTCTGACCAGCGTTTTACAGGGCAAACCGATAATTGAATAACGTCCCCACTGCTCGCCGCCGTGTACCGATTCAAACAGATAGGAATAAGGCCCGTCAGCCAGTTTAAGAT
>CAYYSO010000161.1:0-4595 GCA_964474415.1 uncultured Methylomarinum sp.
TTTAAAATACCCGGCCTGTGACGTAATAATACAATAGGGGTAGAAAGCACAATAGGATCATGTGTTGGGTTTTCATTCATTATGCAGCAATTAAGACGCGATCCTTATTGTTTTTTAATAACTGATGTTACGCGGTCTTAAATTGTTGCAACTCGGCAAAAGCCTGTCGGATAGCCTTGATGTATAACTTTGCCTTCAAAGCAAAATGATTGGTTTGATGTTTCATTTTAAGGCACTCCAATTTAAAGACTGCCATAATCGTCATAAAAATGTGATTGTTTTGTGTGGAAGGTGTTCGCGTCGGCGATTTTGCCAAGCCGGCATTGGATTTCAGTGATTTATGGAATTCTTCAACTTTCCATCGTTTCTGATAGATCGTTGCCACATCTTCTCCCGTTAATGTTAAATCACTGCATATCAGATTGATGGTCCCGGTGCTGCCGTCTTTGTTTGTAACGATGCGCCGAACAATCAAGACTTCTTGTGAGTAGCCTTTTAGCTAGCCGCGCACCGCTTGTTTATCCTCTAATGCAATGTCACTGACACGGGTGAATCGTCCTTGTTTTTTATTGTCCTCACTCAGGGCTACCAAGCGATTATCCTTTAATGCGCCAATAAAATGTTTGCCCTTAGCCACAATAAACGCCAGGTTCTCTTTAGCGGTAAACCAACTGTCCATCAAAACATAGCGAAACGGAAGCCGGTTTTTCAGACATTGTTGAATCATCCCTCGCATCAACTCATTTTTGGTGACAGTGGACATCCGTTTAACCTGTCGGGTGTTAATATCACAAAACTGGATCGGTTTTGTGATCACTTCAAAGCCAACGGGTATCGTCACATCGCTTGCATGATACAAGGCATTCAACAGATTGATACCTTTGACGGATCGTCCTTGGCAATGGTCATAATGCCAACAGATAATTTCATTCTCATCTGTCCAGTGTTTCTCCTGAACCGTGTCATCAAAAATCAAACACCCCGTTTCTTCTTCAATCTTTCTAACGGTCGATTTAACCTGTAGCCAGAGGTCTTTTGAGGTATAAATCCTGGCGGATAAAAACGGGTGACACTATCATGGCTTATTTCGCCATCTAACATAGACGATAAACCGGTCGCTGTCGCATAGCTCATGTTGCTGATTAAATAGTCTGTGTATAGGTTTAATTTCTCTTTGTTCATCCTTGGGTTTTATCAATTATCTGGGGCTGTTGCGCGTAACATCAGTTGATATTTTAAATGAACGTTTTGGTACGGACTTTACCCGGGCTGATCAGTTGTTTTTTGATCAAATGGAACAGGAAGCGGCAGACAATGAGGTCTTACGCCGGGCGGCGAGAGTTAATTCTATGGCTGACTTCCTGGATATTTTTGGTCGTTTGATGGGCGATGAAGAATTTCGTGATTTGGCACAGGACAGTTTGGGGCAGAAGGTTTATCAAGCCCTGGTTAAAAGCGGTATTAGAACATAGTTGGGATCTCTGATAATTCAAGTTTCAATGATACCTGTCCATATAAATCAGTTGGTTATAACTGGATTTACAGAAATGGTTGGGTTCACCGGTTAGGTAACTCGAAAAAATAATACACCTGATAGTTCCCATGTCCTACATCACGTCCATTAAGTTAAGGATTAAGCATTTATTAAACAATGCGTTGCATGTAGGTTGGGTTAGCTTATCAAGCGGAGCGCAGATGACGTAACCCAACCTACATAATTGTTTTATAATCCATTGATTTTAAACATATACCAATTAACTTAATGGCAGCGATGTTCTGCGCGGGAACTCATGCCGATAAATTTAACCAGTGGCGCTTCATTTAGTCTGTAAGTATTTTTGTGAAATCACCTCTTACAACTTCCAGATGCTTGCAAGACTGGTAAAGTCATCCGTCCATGATTGAATAGATGAATGCAATTGCAGTCTTTGCCAGTTCCGGTTTTGAGGGTTCAGTAAAGGTTGTAGTGCATGGGAATTGCGAGCCATTATTACCCAGTCTGATTTATGGACTAACGGTAGCTTATGTTCCGGTCTGAATTCCTGTATGACTGCCGATAAACCCAGTTTTTCCGCATGATCAGAGAGAACCTGCTTTAATTCCAGATAGTGATTGGAAATATGGAAAGCGACTAAACCATTATTGTTTAGTCGGGAAAAATAAAGTTCTATGGCTTCCCGGGTCAATAAATGCGTTGGGATGGAATCGGAGGTAAAGGCATCAATTACCAGCAAATCAAAATGTAAAGAGCCTTGTTTTTCCAGTGATAATCTGGCGTCTCCTACATGAATGTCATAGCTGTTGACGCAGCTTTTCAGATAGCTGAAATATTGGGGATTAGTGGCAATATCGATGACCGCAGGATTGAGTTCATAAAATTGCCAGTTCTGAGTGTTTTTGGCATAAGCGCCCAGTCCACCGCTTCCCAGTCCAACAATACCAATCTGCCATTGGTCATTCAGATGATGGTAGGCTAGAAACAGCTGGCCAATAGGTCCTTGAATACCGTAATAGCTCAAAGGTGTGCACAGCCTGTTGCTATCCATCAATTGGGCCCCATGTTCAGTGGAACCGCTATAAAGTGTATGCATTATTTCATTTTGTGTTCCTGGATCAGTTTGAATATTTTCAGTAACCGATAACACACCGTAAAAATTTCGGGTTTGGGATAATGCGTGGTTTGCCTGGGGGTGTAGCGGCGAAGTACAGGAGGCGATGATGCTACTATAAAGCGCCAGATAGATGATGTTTTTGTGAAAAATAAAATAATTGGCGACTATGGCAATGATAATCAGCCCCAGAGCCAGATCATTTGTTAGATGCTGATAATTAAAATATATCAGCGTAGCGAAAAAAAGCATATAGGAAAATAATATAATTATTGCGCTATTTCCCTGTAAATAAATACGTTCCTTTTTATTGTATGGGTTAAGAAGTAATGCGGCAATGATCATGAGGGGGTATTCATAAAGGTCATTAAAAATGAACGGTACGATAAAGTTGTTAAATATTCCACCCAGCATGCCGCCAAACGACATAATCAGATAATAATGGGTCAGGTAGCTGGCATTGGGTCGTTTTAATGCCAGTTCGCCATGGCAGATCATAATGGAAATAAAAAACACCAGCAGATGTAATGCGAGTTCCAGAGTATAGTCAGCCAGCTTTTCGTTGGAAAAGAAATAGATTAGAAAAGGGGTGACAATCCAGGGTTGCAAAGTCACCATCCATTTATGAAAAGTATTGTTGTATTTTGAAAAAACAATAATGAATGAAATCAGATATAAAGCCAGCGGGATAATCCACAGCAAGGGTACAGAGGCAATATCGGTGCTGATAAAATTGGTGGTGCCGATTAAAAGACTGGAAGGTATAAAAGATAGAATCAGCCATTTAATTTTTAATGTTATATTCGGTTGCTCGCTTAGCTTTGAATAATGAGGCGTTTGGACCGGGTTTGCTGTGTTTGTTTGTCTGCTCAGGGACATACAAAAAGCAAGCAATGCACAGAGTATGACGAAACAGACACTCCAGAATTGTTGCTGATCCGTTAATCCGGTATTGGGTTCAAAGATCAAAGGATAACTGAGCAATGCCAACAGGCTGCCCGCATTGCTGGCAATGGAAAGAAAATAAGGGTCGCGGCTATTTCGATGGCCTATTGTTGAAAACCATTTTTGCAATAACGGCGAGGTTGTCGATAGGATAAAAAACGGCAGACCAATAGCCATTACCAAAACCGATAATAACCAGATAGTTGGGTCGGTTTCAGTGGGAGGAGCGATATTTTCCGCTACCCCGATGGGTATAAAAATCAGACTGAGCAGAAATAATATACCATGCACCCAAAATTGCCGATGAATGCTGAAACGGTTACTCAAAAAATGAGCATAGAGATAGCCCAGAAACAGAATACTCTGATAAAAAACCATGCAGGTATTCCATACTGAAGCGGCGCCGCCAAGCGAAGGCAGAAGTAGCTTGCCAAACATGGGTTGCAAAATAAACATTAAACAGGCACTCATAAAGAGTGTCAACGAAAACAAGAGAACAGGAGCAAAATCATGTCTGGTTTCGCTCTTTTGAGCAATATCCATACGTTGTCACCTAAGCGCTAATTTACGGGTAAAAAGTCTTAAAATTTTTGGTAATTATTCAGCGTATTTAGCATTAAGGTTCTGATAAATCGATACCTTGTAACTTGCTCAAAAAACCCGGTGAATAGTTACAAATTTTATTTGGTTTATGACCGATAAAAGTTCAATTTTCTCCATAAAAGGGAGAAAAATCAACCGATAAAAATGCGCAATTTTTATAGGTTTTGATTTGATCGGACGCCTCAAGTGAGGCGTTATGCGATGAAGCCTGTGCTAAGACTGTTCTGCAACAATGAAAGCAAAGTGGAGAGATATTTGAATTCAAGAACCTTGAGTCGGTTCCTGGAAAATTACGGATTTCAATCAGAATTCAGCATGGATGAGATTTTTCTTTATATCCTCGAAAATTACCGACAAAAAACAGGCCTAGCCCTATGTAAATTAAAAGCGTTGCTAAACCAATACCTGCGACTGATAATAATAATCCGAGAATACTGA
>CAYYSO010000162.1:0-4561 GCA_964474415.1 uncultured Methylomarinum sp.
CGCTCGCCAACGGCCATAACAGTCGAAACAACAATCCGTAAATATGCTGATGGCTGACTGTAGCCAAAACTCGACTCTGTTCCAGCCATTTTCCCCATTGCTGTTCCAGCGTTTCAATTTCGCGTTGTAATTGCCATAGTGATTTTCTGATGGCTTTAGGCTGTCCGCTAGAACCGGAAGTAAAAATAGTCACGGATGCGCTGTGTAAATCCAGAGGACATAATTCAAAGTGATGGTTTTCACAGCATTCCGGCAACAATTCCTGTCCTTGCCATTCCCCCAGTAAACAGCATCCTTGCTGAGTCAGTTTTTCGGTGGTTCCAGGTCGATTATTGCCGGGAATCCAGACATTTTTACCAACATGCAGCAAGGCAAACAGCGAAACGGCGAAAGGATAAGCCGACTCGTAATAGAGTGCATATTGTTGCGCCGGTAACTGGCGCAAATTTGCGGCCTGCTCTGCCACATCGACACAAAACTGCGCCCGGTCTATCAGATGACCTTTGTGAACGGCAACAGGCTGGGCATTTTGTGCATTAATCGCACAACGGGCAAGTGACACTAATTCAGCGCACATGCTCTTGTGTCCGTATTCTCACCCAGTACTCCCCTCCCATCAAAACAGCCATTAATAAATAGGAAATCAAACCGTTATAAAGACTCCACCAGGCAAAACTGCTCCAAACTGCTGTAGCGGCAGCAATCGAACCATTAAAAATAAAAAAAACACACCAAAGCTGGGTCACCTTGCGAGTATAAATCACTCCTTTCTGCGGTAAATCAGGATGCTGGATGCGTGCCAGGCGTTCAATAATGGGAGGCGAGAAAAACAAACTGCCGGTAAATACTATAAACAAAACCAGGCTGATTAGCGCAGGATAAAATCGCAGTGTCATCAGATTATTATTCCAGACGGCAAAAGCGCAATAGATAACACCGGCAACCATTATCCAGCGACTCCATTTTTTATCGCCTGTTGAGGTCATTAGCCGTCCTACCAATAAGGCAAATAAGGCGGCGGCTAATTTCCAGGGTTCTACATATTGAATACCCAAATAAACTGCTAAAGGATACAGCAGGGTTAATATTTCGATTACGCTGTTAATAAAACGGCGCATTATTCGTTGATGAGTCTAAATACGGCTTCTACTACATCGTTGACTGTGCGAGCATTTTTAAAATCTTCGGGTTTTAGCGTTTTGCCGGTTATTTCCTTCAGCTTAACAATCATATCAACGGCATCAATACTGTCGAAATCCAGGTCTTCATACAACCGAGCTTCCAGCGTGACCTGTTCCTCTTCTATCTCAAACATTTCCTGCATGATTTGTCTGATGATTTGCAGGATGTCATCACGATTACTCATATTTTTCCCGTCTGTTCAGATTCAATAAATTCAGCCAGTGAGGCTACTGAGGCAAAAATTTTCACCACATCGTCTTTTTCGGCATCAATCCGAACATTATATTTTTTTCTGATTGCCAGACCCAGTTCTAAAGCATCGATTGAATCCAGGCCCAGTCCTTCATTAAACAAGGCTTCCTGATTGTCTATATCGTCTACCGTCAAATCTTCCAAATCCAGTGAATCAATAATCAATTGTTTTAATTCATTTTCCATACTGCTCATAGTTTTTTCTTTGTTGACTGAAATAGTCCTGTAAATGGCGATTAAATCGACGAACCGCGATGGTTGCAGGTTCCATTGCTAAAAAGTCGTTCAGCGCTATATCATCTCCGACACGCATTACCAAATGAAATCGTCGCTCAGGTATCTGGTACCATTTTTCTGCCTTGGTCAAGGTACTGGGGTAACAGTTTATAGTTACCGGGGTCACTATGGCCTCGGCTCGTAAGGCTATAGCGGCAGCGCCTCGCTGAAATTTGTATGCTCTCCCGGGAACTGTGCGTGTACCTTCAGGAAAAACAATCAGAGTGCCACCCGATTTCAAGCGCTTAACACATTGTTTAATCATGTTTTCCGGGTCACCATTACTGATGTATCCGGCATTAATGATCGGTCCTTTCATAAAAGGATTGCGCCAAAGGCCGTCTTTAACGATACAATTCGCCTCCGGTATTCTACTGATCAGAAAAACAATATCAATTAAAGTCGGATGGTTGGCGATAATTAATTGCCCCGGGCGGTTCAGTTTCTCAACCCCTTTAATTTCATAGGTCATGATACCTATTCTATGCATTAGACCGATAAAAAAGTAAAAGCTGTAATGCACACACCGTTGTGCCCGTTGTCTTTTTTGTGTCGCTTTACCGGAAACAATATTGAGCAGCGGAAAAATCAGCACCCACAATAAAAAACCGCCGATACCGAAAACACTGAAGCTCAAACCTGTGGCCAACAGTCGCCAGTAATAATTCATCTTGTTTGCCAACACCAACTATGCCTGTTGGTTTGAACCTTCATTTCCGGATGCTGCCCTGATAAAAACCGTATCAAAGCCGGTATTTGTACGGGTTGTTCGCCATCACCACCGGTTTTCTGAGAACAACTGAACTGTATTGGCATTCCTTCACCATTTTTTGTCATGACCAAAGCAACGGCGCAACTGTTTTCTGCCGTCAATTGAAACGGCGCCGAAGGATAAAAATCAACTAGAGGCTCATCATATAACACCACCAACACTTGCCCGGCCCCTTCCTCAAGCAACCCCAACGCTTCGATAAAAGCTGGCGCCATACCTTCTTCTCCTGGCGCTACTACTGTACTCTGTGTCTGGTTGTGGTAAGCCATGGAAAATAAACCGGCAATAGCGTTATGAACGGACAAGCTGAAAGCGGTTGGTGAAATTTCTTCACCCGCAGTAATCATTTCCATCATTCGAAATGACTTTGCCAGTTCGCCGTGGGTAGAACTGAACACACTGGGAATAGTGGTATCGTCATCAAGACACTGCCTGGCTGCGCAAAATACTGTCTTGGCCAGCGGACTTAAACGCCGTTTTAACATTTTCGGCACAGTGGACAATAATTCTACCTGTGCTGGAAGACTCTGTTGCTTATTTTGAGGTAATGGCGGCCAGACACTCCATTTGTGTATTATAAAATCCATATTAGCCTATCCTTTCCAATAGCACCGAGTCATCTTAAATAATACCGGGCTTAATAATGCCAGAGCAATTAAATTGGGTATAGCCATCAGGCCGTTCATGACATCGGCAAGCAGCCAGATGATATTCAATTTACCCATTGCCCCTAATGGAATAGCACACACCCATAATATACGATAAGGCCAAATGGCCTTAACACCCAGGAGGAATTCAGCACAGCGCTCGCCGTAATAGCTCCAGCCCAGAACGGTGGTAAAGGCAAACACCGTCAACCCAAAAACCACAATGTGACCACCCCAGCCAGGTAAAGTAGTTTTAAAGGCGAGCGCAGATAATGACGCGCCATTTTCACCCTGCGTCCAGACTCCGCTCAAAATAATGACTAATGCAGTCATGCTGCAAATCACCAGAGTGTCAATTAAGGTCCCCAACATAGCGATCATCCCTTGCTGAACAGGGGCTTTAGTTTGTGCGGCGGCATGGGCAATAGGAGCGCTGCCTAGTCCGGCTTCATTGGAAAAAATACCACGGGCGACACCGAAACGAATAGCCGCCCAAACACTGGTGCCGGCAAAGCCGCCCGCCACCGCGGAGCCGCTGAAAGCGCTTTCTATAATCAGCAATAACGCACCTGGAACCTGTTGATAATGGGTAACGATAACAATCAGCGCACCGACAATATACGTTAGCGCCATAATCGGCACCAATTTAGCGGCTACTTCAGCAATACGTTTAATACCGCCGATAATCACAAAAGCCGTTAGCGCCATCATCACAATGCCACTCATCCAATCAGGGATTTTAAACATGGTTTCTATGGCATCAGCCACCGAATTAGCCTGCACCATGTTGCCGATACCAAACGAGGCTAAGGTTCCAAACAGCGCAAACATCAGTGCTAGCCATTGCCAGCCAGCCCCCAGCCCGTTTCTAATGTAATACATGGGGCCACCGACATGATTCCCCAATTCATCCACTTCCCGGTATTTTACCGCCAATACCGCTTCAGCATATTTAGTGGCCATCCCGAATAAGGCAGTCAGCCACATCCAAAACACTGCGCCCGGTCCACCCATAACAATCGCGGTAGCAACGCCGGCAATATTACCGGTGCCAATAGTCGCAGATAATGCCGTCATCAATGCCTGAAAAGGAGTAATATCTCCATTCTGTTTTGCTGCTCTACTACGCCATAAAATAATCAACGCTTTAACTGTAAAGCGCCAGGGAAACGCTCTCAGACCAACTGTCAAAAAAACACCAATACCTAATAAAAAGGCCAGCATAACTGGCCCCCAGATAATACTGCTAAGCAGGTTCAATCCCTCTTCCAACCACTTCATTAAGGTAAGTCTTTAGCCTCGGCTACCTTATCGTAATCCACTCCGACACTGATAATAAAACTGGTGGCCTGTTCAATATTCATCGCCGATTTACGTACATTTGATTCATGGGTGATGACGGTAAAACCGGAAGTTGGATTAGGAGAAGTTG
>CAYYSO010000163.1:0-4428 GCA_964474415.1 uncultured Methylomarinum sp.
GTAGGGTATTGATTTTTCAGGCTTGTGCAACAAGGATGTTGCACAGAGCTACATGGATGTATTTACGCGTCCTGAAAAATCAATACCCTACACCCACTAAATGACTACCGTGCGAGTAGTTACATTTGGTCGATGATGCCGGGAAAAAATGGCTGGCAAAAGGAAGCTGAAGAATTTTGAGGACTTCAAAAGATCTCTGATAGAGAACATCACACTTTGTCATCTATTGAGCATGATTTTTTTATCTAGCAGAGTATTGCGACTCAGTAATTGACACTAGAGAGCAGAATTAACATTAAATAAAGGAATACACGCATATGGACAAAAGAGCGCTAACTGAAACCGATATAATCACCAAATACATCATGCCAGCGGTGCAAAATGCAGGCTGGGATTTGATGACACAAATTCGCCAAGAAGTTAAGTTACGTGACGGTAAAGTGATTGTGCGTGGTCAATTAGGTGTCCGAAAAACAGTTAAATCCGCTGATATCGTCCTCTACCATAAACCGAACCTCCCTCTAGCTGTAATTGAAGCGAAAGCCAATAAACATGAAATGGGCAAAGGTATACAACAAGGGTTGGATTATGCCCGTTTGCTTGAAGCGCCTTTTATATTTGCATCAAATGGCGATGGTTTTATATTTCACGATAAAACTAATCCAGCAATGCTTGAAACACAGATTCAATTATCAGACTTCCCAACACCTGAGCAACTTTGGCAAAAGTATTGCGCATACCGTGGTTTCAAAGAAGTACAACTACCGCTAATCACCCAAAATTACCATGATGATGGTAGTGGTAAAACTCCACGTTATTATCAATTGCAAGCGATTAACAAAACTATCGAGGCGGTTTCAGAAGGTAAAAACCGCATATTACTGGTAATGGCAACTGGCACGGGTAAAACTTACACGGCTTTTCAAATCATTTGGCGTTTATGGAAAGCACGTCAAAAAAAACGTATCTTATTCTTAGCTGATAGAAACATTCTGGTTGATCAATCCCGTATCAATGATTTTCAACCATTTGGCCAAGCGATGACCAAAGTCACAGGGAGAACAGTTGATCCAGCCTATGAAATACACCTTGCACTGTATCAAGCATTAACAGGACCAGAAGAAAACCAGAAGGCCTATAAGCAAGTAGACAAAGACTTCTTTGATTTAATTATTATCGACGAGTGCCATCGCGGTAGTGCAGCCGAAGACAATGCATGGCGTGAGATCCTTGAATACTTTAGCTCAGCAACCCAAATAGGCTTAACCGCAACACCTAAAGAAACAGAAGAAGTATCAAACATCGACTACTTTGGCGAGCCTGTTTTTACCTACACCTTAAAACAAGGGATTGAAGACGGTTTTCTTGCGCCCTACAAAGTCGTAAGAGTTGATATAGACATCGACCTGCAAGGCTGGCGACCTACTAAAGGACAAGTTGATAACAATGGTGAGCTCATTGATGATCGCATCTTTAACCAAAAAGATTTTGATCGAACTTTAGTGATAGATGAACGCACAGAACTGGTGGCACAAACCGTTACCAGTTATCTAAAACGAACAGACCCAATGGCAAAAACTATTGTCTTCTGTAACGACATTGATCATGCCGAACGTATGCGTCGCGCATTGATTAACTTAAATCCTGAACAAGTCGCTAAAAATGATAAATATGTAATGAAAATTACGGGCGATGATGAAATAGGTAAAGCCCAACTTGATAATTTCATTAATCCAAAGAAAGCCTACCCAGTTATTGCCACCACATCTGAGTTAATGAGTACAGGCGTTGATGCTAAAACCTGCAAACTCATTGTGCTGGATCAAAATATTCAATCCATGACTAAGTTCAAACAAATCATTGGTCGCGGTACCCGTATTGATGAAAAATACAACAAACTCTGGTTCACCATTTTAGACTTTAAAAAAGCCACCGAACTGTTTGCCGACGAACGTTTTGACGGCATCCCAGAAAAAATAATGAATACCAAACCTGATATCATTATTGATGAAAGTAATGATAATTTTATCAACGAACTAACAGGTGATGATAGAGGCGGAAGCAGAGCAGATGATGAGCAGTCTGATATCAATGAACCAGAACCTGAATATGATCCTAGCAGCGCTAATTTTGATACTGGCGAAATAAATACCGACTGGGGTGAAGATGAAAGTCGTTTTATTAAATTTCAAGTCTCAGGTATTACGGTTAAGAAAATAGCCGAAAGAGTGCAGTATTATGACACTGACGGCAAGTTAGTCACTGAATCCTTTAAAGACTACACCCGAAACACCATAAAAAAACAGTTTGCCTCACTCGATGAATTCATCAAAAAATGGCAAGATGCCGAACGCAAACAAATCATCATAGATGAATTAGCGGCTGAAGGTATTATCTGGGAAGCGCTAGAAGAGGATGTGAGTAAAGACCTTGACCCGTTCGATCTTATTTGCCACATCGCCTTTGATCAACCGCCATTAACCCGTAAAGAACGGGCAAATAACGTTAAAAAACGTAATTATTTCACCAAGTATTCAGACGTCGCACAAAAGGTATTAAATGCCTTGCTAGATGGTTATGCCGATGAAGGCGTTAAAGCCATTGAAGGCAAGGATGCTCTAAAAGCAAATACCATTATCCCGTTTGGCCGTCCCTTAGAAATTGCTAAAAAAGCCTTTGGTGGCCCACAAAAATATAATGCAGCCATTAGTGAATTAGAAACCGCACTTTATGCTGAGAAAGCGGTTTGGTAGCGTGTTTCTGGCATAAGTAACTGATTTTTTTTGGTAATAAGTAGAATAAATGCATTGACTGACGGCATAGAATAGTTTTTAAAATATAAAATAGCTATAATGATAGCCATAACAACAAAGAGGTTATGATGAAAACGAGTACAATTGCCGAAGCAAAAAATAATTTATCTCATTTAATTCACCAGTTAGAAACAGAAGATTCAATTCAGCTTACCCGCTATGGTAAACCTGTTGCAGTTATGATGTCAGAGGCCCAGTACAAAAAGCTCACTTCACCGGCTAAAAGTCTTAATTCAGCTATTTTAAATTGGCGCAGTCAGCTAGATGAACCATCGGATATTGGCTTAAGTGAGGATGAGCTTAAATCAATTCGTACAGAATCAGTTGGGCGTGAATTCTCATGGGAGGAATAAATTTTTTACTTGATACCAATATTCTTTCAGAACCCGCTCGAAAAACGCCCAACCCCAATGTAATGCAGTCTCTTAGCCAGTATGATGGTCAATATGTAACAGCTGCAATTGTTTGGCATGAATTACAATATGGCTGTGAATTGCTAGCAAACTCTAAAAGAAAAACAGAATTACAATCGTATTTACAAGCGCTACAAAATGCTGACTTAGTTATTTTACCTTATGACAAAATCGCCGCTGAATGGTATGCAAAGCAACGAGCGACTCTAAAAGCTCAGGGTAAAATATCCGCTTATGCAGATGGAGAAATTGCGGCGATAGCAGCAGTAAATAATTTAACCTTGGTAACACGCAATACTGATGATTTTTCTGAATTTAAAGACTTAAAATTAGATAACTGGTTTGTAAAATAAGTATCTTGATACCTATAACCATTTATCCGCCTCTTTGATAAAGGAGGTGAAAGAAAATAATACTAAATTAAAGAGAACATATGTCAGTCAGTTCAGTTATAAAATCCATCCAAGACATCATGCGTAAAGATGCGGGGGTAGACGGTGATGCCCAGCGCCTAGGTCAAATGTCCTGGTTGCTGTTTTTAAAAATATTTGACGCCCAGGAAGAAGAACTGGAATTTGAGCAAACCGACTACCGCGAACCGATCCCCAGCCAATATTTATGGCGTAACTGGGCGGCTGATAACCAAGGCATAACAGGTGAGGAGTTACTACAATTTGTTAACGACCAACTGTTTCCTGATCTTAAAAACTTAACAGCACCTATCGACATGAACCCGCGTGGTTTTGTGGTTAAAGAAGCCTTTAGTGATGCCTTTAATTACATGAAAAACGGCACGCTACTACGCCAAGTCATCAACAAACTGAATGAAATAGACTTTACCGACTCGCAAGAACGGCATTTATTTGGTGATTTATATGAACAAATATTAAAAGACCTACAAAGTGCAGGCAATGCGGGTGAATTTTATACTCCCAGAGCCGTCACCCGTTTTATGGTTAACCGAATTGACCCAAAGCTGGGTGAAAGCATTATGGATCCAGCCTGCGGTACAGGCGGTTTTTTGGCCTGTTCGTTTGACCATGTTAAAAACAACTATGTTAAAACCATTGACGATCTGCAAACCTTGCAACAGCAAATTCATGGCGTAGAGAAAAAGCAATTACCACATCTACTCTGTACCACCAATATGATCTTGCATGGTATCGAAGTCCCCGTACAAATTAAACATGGCAATACTTTAA
>CAYYSO010000164.1:0-4424 GCA_964474415.1 uncultured Methylomarinum sp.
CAATGCGCCTGATGTTAGACTGCAGGAAAATATTTCCGGATAGTGCGCCGTATGGGTCAATTCATCAAAATAATCGGATTGTTCGGCCAGTGAACCGGATAGAAAATTTTTGACATTTCCATTATTCATATATTTTCGTTTTAGAAAATAATCCGTATTCGGTACAGTCGTTTTATCAGCAAGTTTGTTTAAGTCGGGAATATGGCTTAAATCAGTATCCGCCAGGAAGAGCGGTGTTCGGGTTTCTTTTTTAAATCCCAGTAAAATTGTTGTACTTTCAGATTTAATTGAAATGCGGTTGGTCAGTGTCAAGTCGGGAATGGTCTTGATCAGGGTTTTCTTGATATTCAGATAAAATTCCTGGCGGGGACGCAGGGCATTAACAAATGTAATCTGATAGTTACTGAACCTCAGTTTGTTTTCCTCAATTATCTGGTTTTCATGATTGGCTTCACGAAACAAACGCATTTGATATTCAATTAATGTATTGAGTTGAAAACCCAGCACAATCGGACCTTTAAAAGGATTGTGCGTGATTTGCAACCATTTATGCTTGTCATGGAACAGATTAAAATCATCCGAGGCATTTCTGGCGACCTCCAGATGGATCTGGTCAAAAATAAAAGGCTGATTAGTCATTGTCGTAAAGCTTTCTCAATAAAATCCGGGGCAATACCGGGTTCTGCAACCGTTTTTTCAAACCAGAAACTGACCGGGTATTCAAACCCCATACCATGCATATAATTATAGAGCGCTTTTTTCAAGCCGCGCCCCAGTAATTCATGATCTGTTGCTACAGGATCAATATAATCAATGTCATTTTCAGCAAACTGTACGTTTTGGTTAGCTATCAATTCAATACCGAATTGTTCGGGATGTAAACCGACCGGGCTATGAATGGTTGCCGCAAAACGGTGCCAGTAGGCGGACTGAAAGCAATTATTCATCATCAACTGCCTGACTCGTTCCAGTGACTCGATGGTTTCCATCTCAGTTTGCGAAGGAAAACCATACATCAGATAGGCATGCACCAGAATACCCGCATCAACAAAATGACGGGTGACACGTGCAACCTGATCTACGGTAACACCTTTCTTCATTAGCTTGAGCAGCCGATCCGAGGCAACTTCCAGACCGCCGCTGACAGCAATACAGCCGGAATCAGCCAGTAATTGACATTTTTCGGCGCTGAATGTTTTTTCAAAGCGGATATTACCCCACCAGGTAATCACAATCTCCCGTTCAAGCAGTTTTTCGGCCATTGCGAACAGGACTTTGGGGGGAGCCGCTTCATCGACAAAATGAAAACCGCTCTGGCCGGTTTCGTTTATCACACATTCGATTCGATCGACAATAATATCAGCACCGGCTTCATCATATTTACCGATATAATTTAAACTAATATCACAAAAACTGCACTTTTTCCAATAACAACCGTGCGCCACGGTTAATTTATTCCAGCGTCCGTCACTCCAGATGCGATGCATGGGATTGAGCATTTCGCATAGTGATAAATAGCTATCCAACGGCAATCCATCATAACAAGGTGTGCCAATATTTTTGTGTGGAACATCATACAAATCTGACTGTGGGCTATGATAGAAAACCTGCCCGTCTTTCAGCCGGTAAGTACGGAATAATTGTTCGACAGGGCGCTGTTCTTGCAGATACTCCAGCAGAGTCAGAAATGGCCGTTCACCATCATCCAGTGTTATAAAATCTACAAACTCAAAAATGCGCGGATCTTTCAACGAGCGCAGTTCGGTATTGACATAGCCCCCACCTAAGACAATCCTGATTTGTGGATTGATGTGATGACAATAATCTGCAATTTGCAATGCACCCAGTAGATTCCCCGGGAAAGGAACAGTTAAACCCACAACATCCGGTTGTTGATCACTGATATATTGCGTTAGTAGTTGTTCAATGATCTGCCGTGTGTATCCGCCCTGCTCTTTCACACAATGGTATAAATCGTCAAAGGATGGATTGGATGCAGCCAGGCGCTCACCATAGCGAGATATTTCAAAAAATGGATCAACACCGTCTTTGATGACAGCAGCAATATCATTAATAAATAAGGTCGCCAGATATTTGGCTTTATCTTGCACGCCGAGAGAGCCAAAGGCATATTCGAGTACTTCACCGGATATTTCCTCCATTTGATACAATGCTTCAAATTGTGGGCCTTCAGGCAAAAAATTGCGCGAAGCAATGCGCAAGGCTAAGCTTGGATCTTTACCTTGCAAAAAACGCACACAGGGCTCTACTCTTTGCTGATATAAAGTGAAATGGCTGAAGAAATGATAAATAGAATCCGGCAACTCATCATCATCGAAGTTGGCAAAATTATCTTCAATAATCTGAAAAATATCCTTTAACCCCTGACGGGTTAACATAGTCAGGAATAATTCAATCGCCAGGTCACGTTGCACCACCTGATAACCTTTCTGTCTTAAAAAACCGGTTAAATACGCAGTAGCCGGATAAGGCGTATTTAACTGGGTCATTGGCGGCGTGATCAGCAGGATTTTCATTGATATCGGTATGTTTTAAAACAACTGAAAATTATATATGTATTCAAAATATGCAGGTAGATGAGAACCCGTAGCCGGGGCAATTATCCTGCAAGGGTAATGATCTATCCCTGCCGGTAATCATTGACATCAAAACCATAAAAGCCCCGTAGTAAAACATCATTCTTTATCTCCATAAACATGAGTTTCCCTGAATTTTTATAAAATTACCGAATCCTATTGCAGGAAGGTGGCAGAAAATAAATCACATACGTTCCTTATTTCACTATTTATTTTAATTCCGTATACTATTTTCTACCCCAATAAAAAGACATCATTCATGAACGTTCCTGAGAAAGTCTAAAAACATCATGTCTCAATTTTTACCCGGTATTATACTCATTCAGATTATAACCAGTGGACTTGTGCTCACCGCATTTAATTGGTCACATGACTTTCAATTAATCATTGTCATCGTAGTTATTGCATTGATTAGTGCAGTTTTAACTGCCTTCTGGTTTTCATCAATTGCACGTAATATGCATAACAATGAGCAGGCTCTATTATTAAAACGGCACGCGCAAGATCGGGAAAAAATTCTAAAGGAAGTTGAGCGGGAAAAAGCCAATGTTTTAAAGGAAAAATCTCAATTACAGAATCAGCATGCCCGTGAACGGGAAAGAATAATGCTTGATGCTGAACGTGAAAAAGCCAAAATAATTGCAGCAAGTTATCGTCAAATCGAAAAAGAAACCAGTAAAGCCCATGCTAAAGCCAATTTCAAGGTGGGAATGGCTTTTGCAGCTGCCGTGGGAGCAGGAAGTATTATGATATTCAGTCAGTTAGTTACGATAGGAATAATGTTTTTACTTGCATCGGGAAGCGGGTTAAGCGGATATCTTCTGCGCGCCAGACAAGAACGCTTATCCCGGAAAAAGCAATTGTTAATCACACGGAAGGAATGATAGCGAATCAATAGGCTCGCATATGCGAATTTTGTATTAAATTATCTGGCAAATTGGATTACCACGATATAGCCGCTAATCTAAATCAAGCATCATTCCAGTCAATGACCGGTGGCAACTTTTTGGGTGCTTTAATACGCAATTGTTTATTAATGTTCATGCGTCCAAATACAACTTCAATATCTGAACGCTGGACTTCAAACTGCTTTGCCAGAAAACGAACCATATGATCTGTCGCTTTACCTGCTCTGGGGACTGCGGTAACACTGACTTTAAGTTGGTTACCCTTAACTTTACCGATAACATCCCGTTTAGCGCTGGGGGTACCTAAAATATTAAGTATTAAAATATCGCCTTCCCAGCTATAAAACGAACTCATTTTTGCCTGTGCCGATGAGGATGTCTTTTCTTTAACTTTCTTTTTTGCCATTGTTTAACCCGGCCTACGCCAGATATATTTTATTTGAATCTTATGGACTGTCTGAATCAATGTCATTGAATTAATGAGTAATCGTAGATACTGTAAGGGAGGTGGAGAACAAAGGTCAACCTACCATTTAGAAACCTAGATTCTGAAACCTGGTGTGCCCCACTGTCAATGGCCAAAACTAGCTCAGTTCTATTGAACTGGTTTAGCTCGATTCTGTCCACTTCATCCCCATGGGTGTCGAGAACGCATAAATCCTTCCCGCGTCGTAACTTCTGTATTAGTAAGTAGTTTAGTAACTCTAGCCATTTTAGTAACACCGACTTTGATGCCTTTACTATGAGTGTTACTAAAAACCTAGTATTTTATAGAACCTTGCAGGATATTATAGGCATAAAAAACCGAAAACTCTGTATTATCAAAGTGTTTCAGGCTTTTTTGAAGTTTTATAAAACTTAGAAATGGTGGAGGCGGCGGGAATTGAACCCGCGTCCGCAAGCACTCCGCCTAAAGGTC
>CAYYSO010000165.1:0-4295 GCA_964474415.1 uncultured Methylomarinum sp.
ATACACACATAAGCAATTGATTTTGTTATCTCTAAATTTTAACCCGATTGCCCTGGAGTACAACAGGTTCATACTCCCAGCTTGTTTTTATTTCCAATGGCTCATTCGAGGCATTGGAAATTCTGACATTTTCTTGTACCGGTTAGTGTGTTACACACGGCCGTAATCATCCTGGAAGCGGACAATATCATCTTCACCCAGATAACTTCCTGATTGAACTTCCACCATTTCCAGAGGGATCACTCCCGGATTTTCCAGGCAATGAGTTACCCCCAACGGTATATAGGTTGATTCGTTTTCCGATAACAACATTTTTTTGTCGCCTTTGGTAATCATCGCCGTCCCTTTCACAATAATCCAGTGTTCCGCCCGATGATGATGCTTTTGCAAAGATAATTTAGCACCAGGCTTGACAACAATACGTTTAGTCTGATGACGTTCGCCATTATCAACCGAATGATAATATCCCCAGGGGCGATAGACTTTTCGATGTATATCAGCCTCGCTACGCTTTGCCTCTTTGAGTTGATCAACAATTTTTTTAACATCTTGCACCCGATCCTTGGCTGCAATCATAACGGCGTCGTCAGTTTCCACCACCACCAGATTATCTACCCCAATGGTGGCAATCAGTTTATGGCTGGAATGCAGAAAAGAATCTTGAGTGTCCAGAGCCAAAACATCGCCGCTGACAGCATTACCCTGTTCATCCTTTTGAGTAACTTCCCATAAAGCCGACCAGGATCCGACATCATTCCAGTCTGCATCTAAAGGAATTACCACAGATTGATCGGTTTTCTCCATCACAGCATAATCAATTGAATCGGCCGGACATTCCATAAAGGCATCTTTATTCAGGCGCACAAAATCAATATCGCGTTGCGCACCATCGAGTGCTTTTTTGCATACGGATAATATGGCAGGCTGAAATTTCTCCAGCTCTTCCAGATAACGGCCTGCTTTAAAGGCAAACATGCCGCTATTCCAGTAAAATTCACCACTTTCCACATACTTTTTAGCGGTATCCAGGTCGGGTTTTTCAACAAAAGCGGCGACTTTAAAACTGTCCTCATTTAAAAAGTCACCGGCTTTAATATAACCATAACCTGTTTCCGGTTCGCCGGGTACAACGCCAAAAGTCACCAGATACCCCTGATCAGCCAGGGAGTTGGCTTTTTTTACAGCAGTCTGAAATGCCGGAACATTAGTAATAACATGGTCGGCAGGCAGAACCAATAAAACATCATCAGCGGATTGTGCTGTTAATGCTGCCAAGGCAACTGCAGGTGCGGTATTTTTACCGACAGGCTCCAGAATAATGGCAGATGGTTGAGAACCAACTTCCCTTAACTGCTCGGCCATCATGAAACGATGATTTTCATTGCACACTCCCAGTGGCGCTTGCAACCCCTTCAGTCCCTGCAAGCGCAGGATGGTTTCCTGCACCATAGTGTTATTGGAAACTAACGGCAAAAATTGTTTGGGATGCTGGCTACGAGATAAAGGCCATAATCGAGTGCCGGAACCTCCTGATAAAATGACGGGAATCATGCTTTTTACTCCTTTAGGTATATGTCTTGAAGTATCATACACAAATTATTGTTGATAGAGACTTGTATTGCCTCAACATTAAAAATTTTAGCAATATGTTAGATGTTAGTTTAGGATGGACAGATTGCAAAACAAATCACAGAAAAAGCAATATGGAAATAGATGTTTTTAATGGCGATGCCGATGGTATCTGTGCATTAATACAACTTCGTTTAGTTCGGCCAACGAAATCAAAATTGATAACCGGGGTTAAAAGAGATATCAAATTGTTGGAACGGGTCGAGGTGAAAGCCGGTGATCAGGTGACTGTTCTGGATATTTCGTTGGCTAAAAACCGTGCCTGTCTGGACGAAATTCTGCAATGCGGCGCCAATATTTTTTATGTCGATCATCATCAACCGGGAGAAATTCCTGAGCATCCAGGTTTACATGCAATTATTAACACCGATTCAACAACTTGTACCAGTTTATTAGTCAATGACTATCTGCAAGGACAATATCCTGCCTGGGCGGTAACCGCTGCGTTTGGTGATAATTTGAATGATAGCGCCCTGAAGGCAGCAGCGCCATTATTGCTATCAAACAATGAACTTCAACAATTAAAAGACTTAGGGATTTGCATTAATTATAATAGCTACGGCAGCAGTCTGGCTGATCTGCACATCCCCCCCGCACAACTTTACAAAGAGCTTAGCCCTTATACTTCACCCTTTGATTTTATCAATGAAAATTCAGATTGTTATCAAAATCTGCTAGACGGTTATTCAACCGACATGGCTGATGCACTGAATATTTCACCTGAATATAGAACGGATCAAATAGCTGTCTATTTGTTGCCTGATGCAAGTTGGGCAAGGCGGATCAGTGGCGTATTCGGCAATTATTTGGCTAATAAAAATCCACAAAGCGCTCACGCAGTATTATCCTATAATAATCAAGGAGGTTATCAAGTGAGTGTCAGAGCGCCATTAACGACAAAAACCGGGGCAGATGAGCTTTGTTCATCATTTGCAACCGGTGGCGGAAGAAAGGCTGCGGCAGGTATCAACCATTTACCCCAGACAGAACTTGAGCTGTTTATTTCCACTTTTGCTGACAAATACAGTATCAATAAAAGACACCTAATATGACGAAAAAAAGCACCAATACAGTCTGGCACCATGCAACCGTCAGCAGAAAGGACCGGGAAAACTTGCACCAGCATAAAAGTGCGGTTTTGTGGTTTACCGGCCTTTCCGGTTCAGGTAAGTCGACAATGGCGCATGCGGTTGAAGATCGCTTGCATAAATCCGGAATAAGCACTTTCGTACTGGATGGCGATAATGTACGCCATGGTCTGTGTAGTGATTTAGGTTTTAGTGATGCCGACCGGGTTGAGAATATCAGAAGAATCAGCGAAGTCGCAAAATTATTATCAGAATCCGGAGTTATTACCTTGACCGCTTTTATTTCACCTTTTAAAGAAGATCGTAATGCCGCCAGAAAATTATTGCCGCATGGAGATTTTTTAGAAATATACTGCCAATGTCCGATAGAAGTCTGTGAACAGCGCGATGTAAAAGGGTTATATAAAAAAGCCAGAGCCGGTGAAATTCCCTTTTTTACCGGAATTGGTTCTCCCTACGAAGCGCCTGAAAAACCGGAATTAGTGGTCAAAACTCACGAGCAGTCTTTGGAAGAAAGTGTAAACGCTGTCATTCAATTAATGGAACTGCGAGGTATTGTAAAGTTATAGCTACTCAATGAAAAAATAAACCTTTGTTTTACCTCAAACGCATGCATCTCACCTTAAGCTAATTTTACTATCAAAAAAATGAAAATATTTATAACAGGCGGAGCCGGGTTTATAGGCTCGGCATTAATCCGTTATTTGATTGCTGAAACCGACCATCAGATTATTAATATTGATAAACTGACCTATGCCGGTAATCTGGCATCATTAGAACCTGTTGCGGATAGTCCACATTATCATTTTGAACAGGTCGATATTTGTGATGCAACTGCTATCAGCCAATTATTTAACCAATATAAGCCCGATAGGGTACTGCATCTTGCGGCCGAATCGCATGTTGACCGTTCCATTGATGGACCGCTGAACTTTATCCAGACCAATATAGTCGGTACCGCCGTTTTACTGGAAGCTGCCAGAAGCTACTGGCAAGCACAACCTGAAGCGCAAAAAAACAGCTTCCGGTTTCATCATATCTCCACAGATGAAGTATACGGCAGTCTCGGGCCGGAAGGTCTGTTTCACGAAACCACAGCTTATGATCCCAGCTCCCCTTATTCAGCCAGCAAAGCCGCTTCCGATCATCTGGTCAGAGCCTGGCATCGCACCTACGGTTTGCCAGTGGTGCTAACCAATTGCTCTAATAATTACGGACCTTACCAGTTTCCGGAAAAATTAATACCACTAATTATATTAAACGCGTTAGAAGGCAAACCCTTGCCTGTTTATGGTAAAGGTGATCAGATTCGCGACTGGCTATATGTGGAAGATCATGCCAAAGCGCTCTGGCAAGTAGCCTCTCAGGGCCATCGGGGTGAAACCTATAACATTGGCGGCCATAATGAAAAAACCAATCTGGAAGTTATCCATGCGGTTTGTGCGATTCTGGATGAACTGGCCCCGAACCACCCTGCCGGCATCACTACTTATAGTCAACTTATTACCCACGTAACGGACAGGCCGGGGCATGATCAACGCTACGCAATCAATGCCGATAAAATAAAACAGAACCTAG
>CAYYSO010000166.1:0-4063 GCA_964474415.1 uncultured Methylomarinum sp.
CTTTGCGGGCTTGATGCACAGGGAATTGTTGCTAAAGTCGAGGCTTTTTGTGCTTAATTAAATACCATACCCCTTGCAACGTGTATGATAAAAGTAAACCATACTCAGAAACGCCTATAAAATAATTAGGATTAAGTGTGAATAAATTCACAGTTGTCCAATTTGGCCCATTTGTTTGAGGTTTCAGAATGCTAATAATTCTCCAACTTCCGGTTCTCAATGATAATTATATCTATCTACTGCACGACTCTGTTTCTTTGGAAACAGCTGTTGTTGATCCGGCATTATCCCAGCCTGTTCTAAATGCATTGGCCGAAAACGGCTGGCAACTGAATTATGTATTCAATACTCATCATCATTGGGATCATGTCGACGGCAACCTGGAACTGAAAAAACAGACCGGTTGCAAAATTATCGCATCTGAATATGATCAGAACCGTATTCCTGGTATCGACATCAGCGTCAATCACGGCGATAAAATAAAACTGGGGACAACAACTGTGGAAATCATTGCTACTCCGGGACATACCAGTGGGCATATCAGCTATTATTGCGCTGCCAGTCATGCCTTGTTTTGTGGCGATACCCTTTTTTCGATGGGTTGCGGTCGTTTATTTGAAGGAACGGCAGAACAGATGTGGCAGTCATTGCAACTTTTACAAGCACTGCCTAAGTGTACCCATATTTATTGTGCACACGAATACACACAAGCAAATGGCAATTTCGCTATAACCCTGGAATCGGATAATCCGGCACTGCAACAACGATTAACCAAAGTGACTCAATTAAGGGAGAAAAACCAACCCACTATTCCCTCTACGCTGCTTCAAGAATTAGAGACTAATCCTTTTTTAAGAATACAAAGTCCATCTATTCAAAAAAGACTCGACATGGTTAATCGCCCAGAAGTGGAAATTTTTATAAAAATCAGACAGCTAAAAGATAATTTCTAAAGTGGAAGGAAAATAGAAACCGTTTCCCAAACAGGAAACGGTTGATTGATTATTATCTGCCTAATACATCTGTCCTGGTACTTTCAGCAATGGCTGCCGCTTCGGAAATCAGGTCTTCAGGTACATTTAATTCTTTTAGTGTAGTTCCTAAATGTTCCATAACCGCATCAAAATGCGAATCATCCAGCCCCATTTTCACCAGACGGGCATGAGCGGCTCGCATATCTTTGCCGGTATAATTATTTGGCCCACCAAAAGCCATAGTGAAGAAAGCTTCCTGTTTGGCAATCTGTTTGCTTAAGTCAGTCTTATCGAAGAAGCGGTTTATCCGGTAATCGTCCTGTACTTTTTTGTAAAATAATTCAACAGCTGCATTCACTGCCGCCTCACCGCCGATTCTTTCATATAAAGTTTCGCTTTTTTCTTCTTGTTCACTCATCTTTTTTTCTCGTTCTAATTATAGTTATAAAAATCTGAATAGCTTGGATTATAGAAACAAACTTTCTAAACAAACATATACCGACCATTTGTATCAACGACACTTTCAGATTGCAGTCTAAGTCAGCATTAAAATACTAACCCGTACAGGAGGTTAACAAATACAAAAGACTTATACAATCAAAACATGTTATAAGTATCAAAAAATAATGGAATCTGAATGATGCTCAGTACAGTCACCTCAAGACAAAACCAAATTCTGCAAATTTTACTCAATAACCGAGAAGGCCTGACAATAGATGAAATCAGCCTGGCTTTAGATATTTCCCGCTCAGCTGTTCAACAACATTTTACAACACTAGAAAAAAACAATTTTATAGCAACTGCAGCATTAAAAAAAACTGCCGGTCGCCCAGTCAGATCCTATGTTATTACAGAAAACGGTATTAATCACTTTCCCAAACAATATGCCTGGTTTTCCGAAATTATTGTTAGCGATCTTAAACAAGAAATGGGAAAAACGGTTTTTAAACGTTATTTGAGTAAACTTGGAGTTAATTTAGCGCGCAGTCTGTTGCATGATTTTAACGGCAAAACTGCCGATGAAAGACTCAAACAACTCATAGCGACCATGGGTGAACTTGGATTTCAGGCAAAATCAACAACATCATCCAGTGAACAAAATATAGAAGCCTGTAACTGTATTTACCATAATCTTGCTCAACAACATCATGAAATCTGCGAATTTGATAAAGCACTCATCAGTACTCTATTGGATAAGGATATAGAATTAACTGAATGTATGGCTAAAGGCGGGCATATTTGCCGATTCAAAATCAAATAAACTCATTCACACTGGCGGCGATTGTACAAATGGACAAAAGCGGAGCGCCTTGGCGCCCCGCTTTACTATTATTCTTCAGAACTGACATTGATTTTTTTGGGTTGAACCGCTTCCCTTTTAGGAATAACAATCTCCAGCACGCCGTGTTTTGATTTGGCTGTAATAGCTTCTGAATCAGCAGTATCCGGGAGACTGAAACGCCTGTAAAAAGAACCGGAAGTGCGCTCTATGCGTTTGTAACCTTCTTTTTCAGTTTTGGTTTCGCTTTGTTTTTCACCTTTGATTGTCAAAACGCCCTCTTCCATACTGACATCAATATCTTCCGGTTTTACCCCGGGAATATCAGCATGTAATACAAATTTATCACTTTCTTCTTTGATGTCCACAGCCGGCGCCCATTCAGCAGTTGCAATAGAACCACTTTCTTCAGAGCCTTCATAAGCCCGATCCAGTTCACGTTGCAATTGATTCAGCAAGCCCCAGGGTTCATAACGTGTAATAGCCATAATACACCTCCAATCAGAGTGATTTACAATACAAAAAAAGTACTCAAAATAACTTTAGGTTATGGTATCTAAAGTATCTCTAATACGTTATAGATAGTATGGCCTTTATTAGAAATTTCAACCCACCCAGTTTCTGGCATTCCTGAATATTCGCATCCAGGCGCCATCTTCCTGCCAGTCATCAGGATACCAAGAGTTTTGTAAAGCTCTAAAACAGCGTTCAGGATGTGGCATCATAATGGTAAAACGCCCGTCAGCCGTTGTCAGTCCGGTAATGCCAGCCGGTGAGCCATTAGGATTAGCCGGAAATTGTTCGCTGATTTGACCATAATTATCAACATAACTTAATGCTATCTGCATATCATTGACATTGCCGCTGAATTCAACCCGACCTTCACCATGCGCTACCACTACCGGCATCATAGAACCCGCCATACCGGTGAAAAAAATAGACGGTGATTGCTGTACTTTTACCATAGCAACCCGCGCTTCAAACTGCTCGGAATCATTGCGTTTAAATGCCGGCCAATGCTCAGCGCCAGGAATCAGTTCTTTCAACCCGGACATCATTTGACAACCATTACAAACACCAAGAGCAAAGGTATCTTCACGCTTGAAAAATGAGGAAAACTCATGTCGAGCTGTTGGATTGAACAGGATAGATTTGGCCCAACCGCCACCGGCGCCTAATACATCGCCATAAGAAAAGCCACCGCAGGCCACCAGTCCGGTAAAATCCTGCAAAGACACACGGCCATGAATAATATCACTCATATGCACATCAATGGCTTTAAAACCGGCTCTATCAAATGCCGCCGCCATTTCCACATGACCGTTAACACCCTGCTCTCTTAATATCGCCACTTTAGGTCGCTCATAGCCTTCAAGGCCTGCAACAATATTTTCATTTACATCGAAAGTCAATTGCACAGCTAACCCCGGGTCATTGTCATCAGCTATACGCTCAAACTGCTGTCTGGCGCATTCCGGGTTATCCCGCAATGCCTGTATCCGGTAACTCAGCTCTGACCAGACTTGCTGCATTTCCGACCGGCCAGCTGTATAAAGCAGCTGATTGTCTCGGGAAATTTTCAGTGTCTGAGTATTGATGATCTTGCCGATTTGATGTGTGCAATGACCCAGACCGGCACTATTCAAATAATCCGTTACCGCTTGTTGTTCGCTGGATTTGACCTGAATCACCGCACCTAATTCTTCATTAAACAAAGTAGCTAGTATTTCATGAGAATCCCCTTGGTGACTGGCATTAATCAGTCCATCCAGTTGCAAATCAACGCCTTTGCGTCCGGCAAAAATCATTT
>CAYYSO010000167.1:0-4033 GCA_964474415.1 uncultured Methylomarinum sp.
AAGTTGTTCAAGTAAATTCTTTGCCATAATAATGGTACCTATGTTAATTGTTTATAAAGAATTTTAATGCCACTATCTAAAATCAGGTTTCAATAGTAAGCATTGGAAATTTTATCTTGTGTGAGTCATGATTTACCGTGGACAGCACTTTAAACAAGATACATTTAATTAAGTTTTACAACGGAAGGGGTATTAGCTCGTCTAACTAGACAAAAATGAATCGCTAATAACTATTTTTATACTTCATACCAAAAGCATATAATGTTTTGCTAAACGCATGTTTGGATATTTTTCTAATACCTACTACAAAGACCCCAGGTACGGAGGCGCTAAGAATGTAGTATCGCAAATCTGTCCCGTCCATTATTCATTCATGAAAAGGATGGATGGAGCCCGTTTCATAACGGGCTCCAAACGTAAAACGTCACGAATATTTTTGAGTAATATTTACCCTTTATTGCGTAAATATTTCTCTACGCCAGTAACATTTTCAGCCGCAGCTTTCCTTGCAGCAATCACTTGTTTCGCCATATATTTTGCAACACCAGTCACAGCTGTTTCTTGTTTGCTCGCCAGATATTTGGCCACACCGGTTGCTTTAACTTCTTTACCTTCAAGATATTTAGCAACACCTGTTAAACCGCCTTTTCCAACACTAGAAACGGGTGCTCTTCTAACAGAACCAGAAGCTTTAGGCGCTGTTGCTGATTTTTTTCTAAAGAAAAAGAAACCAATCGCAGCCAGTACAATTAAACCCACCAGCATAGTTTGATCAGAACTATCCTTCGCAGCTTCTTCTGCTTGTATTCCTGTATTACTTACAGATGGAGCAGGCGCTGATCTGGAAGAAGTTACAACATCTTTTTTATGCTTGTACTTTGTATCCTGAAAAACCACCTTTGGCTCGAATGTCGCAGCCGGATAATTTGGATCGAATTGTGTTTTGTTTGCCGACTTTGTGGCTGCAGGAGCAGAACCTGTATGCTTGTAATCGCTATCGCTGTATAGCACTTTTGGTTGGAAATCAGCTGCCGGGTAGTCTGATTTAGCGCTAACTAAAGGGCTTGCCAACAGCATTGCTGCCAACACACCTTTTTTAAAATTATTGTTTTTCACCATGTTCACCTATGCGTCATTTAAAGCTAAAGAACCCCCGTAGGATTCACTAAATATGTGAACCCTAGTATAAGGGGTCTCTTAGCTAAATGGAATGCAAAATTTCGTTCAAACGATATTTTATATGACTAAAGTACCACTTTAACGTTTTTAACAACATTCTCAACAGTAAATCCGAAGTATTTCATGACTTCACCGCCCGGCGCTGACTCTCCAAAAGTATCAATACCGACTACACCGCCTTCAAGGCCAACATATTTACGCCAATAGTCGGTTACACCTGCCTCAATTGCAACGCGTTTAACGCCTGGAGTCAGAACACTGTCTTTGTAAGCTTGATCCTGACGATCAAATACGCTAGTTGACGGCATCGATACAACACGAGCTTGAATACCTGAAGCTGCTAATTCGGCTTGTGACTTCAGAGCCAGATCAACTTCAGAGCCTGTAGCAATCAGTATAACGTCTGCAGAACCGTTAGCTTCTGATATCACATAAGCACCTTTGCGTATTGTTGCGATTTGTTCGTTTGTACGTTCTATAAAAGGTAGCCCCTGCCGACTCAGAACCAAACTCGTTGGACCATCCATACGCTCTACCGCCATAACCCAAGCGACTGCTGTTTCTGTAGAATCAGCCGGACGCCACACATCCATATTAGGGATAAAGCGCATAGCAGCAGTATTTTCAATAGGCTGATGAGTCGGCCCATCTTCACCTTGCCCGATTGAGTCATGCGTCAAAACAGCAATAGTACGGATTTTCATCAACGCCGCCATACGTAATGCACTCTTAGCATAGTCTGAGAACATATGGAATGTTCCGCCATATGGTATCAAGCCCCCATGCAACGCCATGCCATTCATGATGGCAAACATACCAAATTCACGAACACCATAAGAAATGTAATTACCCATTTCTTTACCGCTAACATGCTTAAAGCTATCACAACTGGTCAAATTCGAGCCAGTTAAATCAGCAGAGCCACCTATAAACTCAGGCAGTACCGGCGCCAAAGCAGCAATTGTTTTTTGTGAAGCTTGACGACTTGCCAGATTTTCGTGTTTAGTATTGGTTTCTGCAATCAATGCATCTGTTGCTTCTTTCCAGTTTGCCGGTAACTCTCCCGCCATACGACGTTTGAATTCTTTTGCCAGTTCCGGATATTCCGCTTCATAAGCTGCAAATCTTTCGTTCCATTCAGCTTCAGTTCTAGCCCCTTTTGCTTTTGCATCCCAACCTTCGTAAACATCTTCAGGGATAACAAAAGGTTCATATTCCCAACCCAGTTCTTTACGCGTCAGTGCAACTTCTTCCTCACCCAGCGCAGCTCCATGACAGTCATGACTTCCACTTTTATTTGGTGAGCCAAAACCAATAACAGTTTTACAGCAAATCAATGAAGGCTGGTCTTTGACTTTTTTTGCTGCGTTGATTGCAGCATTGATTGCATCAGGATTGTGCCCATCAACTGATTGCACATGCCAGCCATAAGCCTCAAAGCGTTTTACAGTATCGTCTGTATACCACCCATCAATGTGCCCATCAATTGAAATATTATTGTCATCCCAGAATGCAATCAGGTTACCTAAGCCCCATGTGCCTGCCAATGAACATGCTTCATGAGAGACACCTTCCATTAAACAACCGTCACCCATAAATACATAGGTATTGTGGTCGACTATATTATGACCTGGACGGTTAAATTGGTCAGCCATCAGCTTTTCTGCCATAGCGAAACCGACTCCATTGGTAATCCCTTGCCCTAATGGACCAGTGGTTGTCTCAATACCTGGAGCATATCCATATTCCGGATGTCCCGCACATTTTGAATGTAATTGACGAAAGGATGCCAATTGCTCCATCGGCAAATCATAACCTGTCAAATGCAACAATGAATAGATCAGCATCGATCCATGTCCATTAGATAAAACGAAGCGATCACGGTCTGCCCATTCAGGATTTGTTGGGTTGTGCTTCATGTGGTCATTCCACAATACTTCGGCAATATCCGCCATCCCCATCGGTGCACCCGGGTGGCCTGATTTTGCTTTTTGTACTGCATCCATGCTTAAAGCACGGATTGCGTTTGCTAATTTGCGACGCGAAGACATATTATTCTTCTCCTAAATTTAATAATAATTGGTGAGCATTGATCACTCTAAATATACTGGCATTACTGTTTCTATCGTTTCCGATCCTACAGTTTTATCAGCTTTATAAGTGAATAATGATTTATTTGATAAGGTAAAACGAGTGGAGCTATGCCACTCGTTCAACAAGATGCTGTGCTGGAAATTTATTCCATATTAGCGTGTCTTTCTCTCATTTCTTCTTCTGCAATACCTTTCTCATGAATAAGATGAGAAACCAATGCTTCCAGAAAACATAAAGTTGACAGCTCAAACACAGTCCCCATCGGCATACCAATCACTTTTTGGTAAAGATCTTGTTTCCCAATCTGGAACACAGCTTCTGCCAAATCACCAATTGTTGATTCCGCCCTTGATGAAATCAGTATAACTTTAGCGCCCACTTCTTTTGCTTTTTTAGTGAATGCAACCAACTGTTCTGTTTCACCTGAGCCAGATATTACAATCAATAAATCGCCGTTTTTAATACTTGGAGTTACGATTTCACCAACTATACTGACATCATAACCACTATGCATTAAACGCATACCCAAAAAATTACCTACGAGTTTTGAACGGCCGGCTCCTGAAATAAAAATACGCCCGGCATTATCAAACATCTCCACCATCTTGTCGGCATACGTACTATCTGTAGCATCAAGGATTTCAGATATCTTACCTACTACTAAACGCTGATGTTTATGTTGATCCATATATTTACGCTCCTGCAGCATCAACCAGTTCACGGATTTCACGAGCTGATTCAGCTGGTGATGGCGCTCCGT
>CAYYSO010000168.1:0-3901 GCA_964474415.1 uncultured Methylomarinum sp.
GTTTTGTGGTTTGGTATGCTTTTTTTCGTGCAGAAATTTCCCCCGGCACATCTTCAACCAGTTCATTTGATTGCTCCGGCGCCTCTACATAATTACCTGTCAATTTGACTTTTTCCAGCGTATATAACTCGCCTTCATTTACATTCACAGTAATGTAAATTTCTTTTTTCTCCGGTGTCATAGCCACCTGGGTTGATTCAATGGCAAAATTAATATAACCGCGATCCAGATAATAAGACCGCAAACGCTCCAGATCGGCCGATAATTTTTGTTTGGAATATTGGTCATCTTTGGTATAAAAAGATATCCAGTTGGTAGTACTCAATTCAAACGCCTTAATCAATTGACCAGTATCGAACACTTTGTTGCCGACGATATTGATTTGTTTGATTTTGGCAACGCGTCCTTCTGAAATGTCAATATGAATACCCACCCGGTTTCGAGTTAACCGACTCACTTCGGTCTTGATTTTAAGTCCATATTTTCCATGACTGAAATATTGCCGCCTTAACTCCTGCTCAACCTTTTCAAGAACCAGCCTGTTAAACACTTTTCCTTCAGCAAGACCAATAGAGTTAAGCGCTTTTTTTAAGTCATCGGTACTCAAGTCTTTATTGCCCTCAAAAATAATTTTTGCAATGGATGGTCGCTCCACCACATTAACTATCAGAGTACCACCTTCTCTTTCCAATGAAATATCCTTGAAAAAGCCAGTTTTAAACAATGCCCTTATTGAAGACCCGACTTTTTGCATGGAAAAGCTTTCGCCAACATTAACCGGTAAATAATTATAAACAGTACCGGCAGAAATCCTTTGTAGCCCCCTGACTTGAATATCCTTAACGATAAAACCGTCTGCTCCTTTTACCATTGGCGAAACCAGGGTCGCCAGCATCAGAACTTGAAAAAAACGTTTCTTTTTCACAGGGTGAACCAGTATAAAAACAAAATAGTTTGAATTATATCACGCCTTTAAAACAAGGCACCTGAGAGAATATAAACTCTGGATGAGATTTTTTCACCATGAAAGGCATGAAGCACATGAAGGTTTAATTTTTTCTTCATTAACCTCATGTTCTTCATGGTGAAGACAAGTCTTCTTCAATACGAAATGAGTCTAAAAATACTTTATGCTCTTAATATCGGAAAAGCCAAAACCTCATCAATAGCCTGACACCCTGTCACAATCATCAACACTCTATCCAGACCTATAGCCACACCACTACATTCAGGCAATCCTGACTGCAACGCGGCCAGAAAAAAGTCGTCTTTTTCTACTGCAGGCAGGCCATTTACCCGACGATATTCAATTTCTTTATCAAACCGTTCCTCCTGCTCTAACGCATCAGCTAATTCAAAAAAACCATTTCCCAGTTCAACTCCTTTAACAAATACTTCAAAGCGTTCAGACACGTCAGGATTGGTCTTATTGATCCGTGCTAATGAAGATTGAATGGCTGGATAACTATGCACCAGACAAATCGCATCCTGCCCCAAACCAGGCTGGACTTTATGACTAAAAATAAAGTCCAGCCACATAGTATGATTCTCTGCACAAATTGAAACAGCTTCTGCAACACCTTGCTCTGCGGCATAGTGTTGATAGGCTTGTAGATTAAAAAACAAAGGATCCAGGCCGGTTTTTTGTTTAAAAATTTGCTGGTAACTGACAGACTGAACAGCTTTTAATGCCACATAAGGGCTTAACAAATCCGTTAATAATTCAACGACTTCATCCATCAAATCCTGCAGTGTAAAATTCAACCTGTACCACTCCAAAATGGTAAACTCAGGATTGTGATAACGCCCTGATTCACCATTTCTAAACGCTTTACAGATTTGAAAAATAGAACCACTACCCGCCGCCAACAGTCGTTTCATGGCAAATTCCGGTGATGTTTGCAAAAACAGGTCTTGATTATCAGGTGGGGAATGGAAGCGGCTTAAAAAAAAATCCAATTGCGGGTCGGTACCTGTTGCATGGCATAGCAGCGGCGTTTCAACCTCCAATACATTTCTTTTCTGAAAAAAACTGCGAATAGCAGACAGTAACCGCGCCCGTACACGCAATTGCTGCAAATCACAGCTTGGTTGCCAGCTAAGTCCCACTATTCTTTGACGCGAGAGACATATTCCCCAGTGCGGGTATCGGCTTTGATTAATTCGCCAATTTGTACAAACAAGGGCACTCTTACTACAGCTCCGGTTTCCAGTGTTGCCGGTTTACCGCCGCCACCGGAAGTATCACCTTTCAACCCGGGGTCAGTTTCGGTAATAGTCAATTCAACAAAATTAGGCGGTGTTACTATCAATGGCGCATCATTCCATAGAGTCAAGGTACAGATATCCTGTTCTTTTAACCATTTGGACGCATCAGCAACTGCATTAGCATCGGCCTGGTACTGTTCAAAGGTATCAGGCACCATAAAATGCCAAAACTCTCCATCATTGTACAAATATTGCATGTCAATTTCGACAACATCAGCACCTTCAACAGATTCACCTGATTTGAATGTTCGTTCAATCACACGACCCGTTTTAAGGTTCCTGATTTTCACCCGGTTAAAAGCCTGACCTTTACCCGGTTTAACAAAATCATTTTCAATAATTGAACAAGGGTCAGCATCCAGCATGATTTTCAAACCCGCCTTAAATTCGTTTGTGCTATATGTAGCCATTTTTTCCTCGTGTGAACAAACAATAATAATTTGCGCCATTATATAATAGATATGATTATTGACAGAAACATATTGAATGACATTTATTAGCCCCCTTTCTAACTTGAAAACAAACTCTTATACACCTCAAAAAAATACTGCCAAAACCTTTGACTCATGGCAAAAACAGCTTACCAATGCATTCAGCAATATTTCTGATTTGTGTGAATATTTACAAATTTCTTCTGATGATTTACCGTTGCTCTCTGTTTACAAATCGTTTCCTTTAAAAGTTCCACGCAGTTTTGCTGATTGTATGGAGCCGGGAAATCCTCATGATCCATTATTAAAACAAGTCATTCCTGTGCAACAGGAATTGCTGGAAATTCCCGGCTTTATATCAGATCCTGTCGGAGACATGAAAGCTGTAGCGGAGGCCGGAGTCATTCACAAATATCAGGGCCGCGCATTATTGATTACTACAGGAGGATGCGCCATAAACTGTCGTTATTGTTTTCGCCGCAATTTCCCTTACAGCGACGTACAATTAACCACACAAAGACAAAAACAAGCTTTGGATTACATTGCTCAACACCGTGATATTACAGAAGTGATCCTCAGCGGCGGTGATCCATTACTGCTAAATGATCAAAAAATAGAGTCATTGTTTCAACAGCTGCAACAGATTTTACATCTTAAACGCATTCGCATCCACAGCCGCCTACCGGTTGTATTACCGGCTCGTATCACTCAACGACTATTGACCTGTCTGGCCAAATCAAACAAACAAGTGATTCTGGTCATTCATGTAAATCACATCAATGAGCTAAGCCAGCAAGTTGCGAATGCTTGTGAGCAATTAAAAAATCACCACATAACCTTGCTAAATCAAAGCGTATTATTGAAGGGAATTAATGATTCATCTGAACAGCTATATCAGCTCAGTGAAAAACTGTTTTCACTCGGCATTCTCCCTTACTATCTTCACCTGCTTGATAAAGCCAGCGGAACCGGACACTTTGAAGTCAGTCAGGAAGACGCCATTCAAATTATGCAACAAGTAAAAAGACAGTTACCCGGTTATTTAGTACCTAAATTGGTCAAAGAAGTGGCAGGTGAGCCGTACAAAACAAACATTTATTAAGTTATATCACCCCCGCTAAGTGGAGGGCTTTATGTGTGAAATATTGTAACTACTCAGCGTAATTAATTGAACGAAAAGTATTTAATATCAGTTGCTTGCG
>CAYYSO010000169.1:0-3826 GCA_964474415.1 uncultured Methylomarinum sp.
ACATTATTGATGCCATCAACCAGCACTCTCGATTTCTGTTGCCCATGCTGTTTATCCGTTTTTAACCGGGATGTTATCTGGGTCGGCGTTTTTAAAACATTCAGAAGCTGCCCGGCAGAAATTTCACCGCAACCGATAGCAGCCAGCAATTTACTTTCATCACCCAATTTGAAATAATTAACCAATTGCGCCATATCAGGCTGATTTTGCCCTGCTTGCAAAGCGACTTTATCAACAATCTTCCTGCCTGCCGCCAAGTTTTTATCAAAATTCTGTTGCCTGATCCAGCTTTTAACTTTTGCAATAGCACGCGGGGTTTTTAAATACCCCAGATTAAGGTCTATCCATTGCTGATTGGGACCACCTTCTTTAGCTGTTAAAATTTCCACCTGCTCACCCGTCTGTAACGGGTAGGTTAGCGGAACAATACGGCCATTCACTTTTGCGCCCCGACAACGATGACCTACCTGAGTATGAATCGCATAAGCAAAATCCAGCGGGGTCGATTCCTTAATCAGATCAATCAGTTTGCCGGCAGGCGTTAACACATACACCCGATCATCAAATAGTTCTGTTTTAAAGCCATCCAGTAATTGCTGATCATCCTTATCATTCAATAGTTTTCTGAGCGAAGCAATATTACTGTCAACAGCCGCACTAGAGCGCCCGCCTTCTTTATAGCGCCAATGAGCCGCTACGCCCAATTCGGCAAATTCATGCATTTCCCGGGTACGAATCTGCACCTCAATCCGATACCCCTGTTGATCAAAGACCACAGTATGAAGCGATTGATAGCCGTTTGCCTTAGGATTGGCAATATAATCGTCAAATTCTTTGGGAATATATTGCCATTGCTCATGCACTATACCTAACACCAGGTAACAAGTGCTCAGTTTATCTACGATCACTCTTACCGCCAGCAAATCATACAGCTCATCTATATTCAATTGTTTACGCTGCATTTTTTTTGAAATGCTATAAAGATGCTTGGGTCTTCCCGCTATATCAGCAGAAATTTTCTCTTTATCCAATAGTCTCTGCAACACATCAACAAACTGGTTAATACACTCTTCTCTTTGTCCACGAGTCTCTGCAAGTAATTTGACCAGTTTTAAATAGGTTTGCGGCTGCAGATAGCGGAACGCCATGTCCTCTAATTCCCACTTTAACTGGCTGACCCCGAGACGATTGGCTATCGGCGCATAAATATCCAGTGTTTCCCGGGCAATAAAACGCCTGAGATCATAATCTTCTCCAGCCAAGTTACGCAGTCTCTGAACCCGATAGGCCAGTTTTATCAATACAGCACGTACATCTTTAACGACCGATAACAACATCCGCCGCAATGTTTCTGCCTGATCAGGCTGAGCCGCCATTTCAGTGGAATAAACCTGAAAATGATTTAGCCAGTTAATATCATGCACCAGTGAAGCCACTGTTTCACCAAACTGTTCGGTATAATCAAAGCCCGGGGTCAAATCATTAAAAACCGGATCAGATAATATTGCCGCTAAAATCATTTCAGTATCGACATTAAAGTTTACCAATATGGCGGCAACATCAACGCCTTTAGGACGACGACAAAGTTCAGGTTGCTTAACCTGGGAAACCAATGTTTTTGCTCGCTCTATCAATGCCATATCTTTGTCAGAAAAATACTCTGCAAAATCATTGAACTGTGAATAATTTTTATTCATGGACACTGTTATAGCTAAAAATTGGGAGCAAGAAGCAATAATTTAAAACAGGTAATGTAATATAGGGGTAAAAACTCAATAAAAAAGGGAGCATTCGCTCCCTTTCTCTGGCTATTTTAGCGACTACTGTTATTTAATATGAATCGAAATATCGGCCCTGGATTCTAAACCTGACAATACTGCACTAAATGTCGCCTGACCAAAAGCCTTAGCAATATTCTTTTCAGCCAATTGCTGTTTTTGTTTATCACTTTCACTCATCACACCTTCAGTCACTTTCAACAAACTGACAACAGTCTGGGAACCGTCAGGTCCAGCTGCCACTATAATGGTCGGTTTGTCTGCCAATGGTTTGGCCGCTTTAAAAACAGCTTGACTGATTGGCCAGGCTAATTCACCGCTACTACGTGTCAGCCCGGAAATTTTATTAACTTTCAGTTGATAATTTTTAGCCACATCAGAGATTGCCTGCCCTGCTAATAATGCTGTTTTGATTTTAACAGCTTTATCCTTCGCCTGTTTTCGAGCTTTCTCAGCCTGCAATGCGGTAATAACGGCGGATTTAACCTCTTTAAGAGCTTGAGTCGCCGCCGGTTTATGTTCCAGTATTCTCAACACAATCAATTTATCCGGTCCGAGTTCAAGCGGTTCACTATTATTGCCTTTTAAAACATCTTCAGAAAATGCCGCATTACGAACAACTTCTTGTGCCGCAACATCTTCACCGCTATTTCTGCTAAATAATCCTGTTTTATTGATTTCAAGACCTAAAGTATCCGCAACTGCCTGCAAACTATCCGGATTTTCATAACTCACTTCTGTTAAGGTTTCTCCCAACTCATAAAAGCGATTTTCAGCCTGCGATTTTTTATAGGCGACTGCAATTTCTTCTTTTACACTGTCATAAGGTTTAATTTTTGCGGGAACAAGTTCAGTAACTTTAATCAGATGATAACCAAATGCTGACTTGACCGGTTCTGACACTTCACCCAATTTGAGACTGGCAGCGGCATCTTCAAACGCTTTATCCATGACGCCAATATTAAACAGACCCAAATCACCACCATTTTTAGCGGTTAACTTATCGTCTGAAACTTCAGACGCCAAAGTAGCAAAATCCTTTTCCTTTAACTGCTCTTTTGCCTGTAAGGCCCTTTCCAGGGCTTTGCTGTCATCCGCCGAATTCTTGTTAAAAGCAAACAGGATATGACTGATTTTTCTACGTTCTTTCGTTGTATAAAGATCTTTTTGTTCCTGGTAATAATCTTTTAACTGTTCTTCACTAGCTTCAACATCTGCCGCTAATTTGTCCAGAGACAATTCCACATACTCAATCGCCACCTGCTCTTCAGTCTGATAAGCATTCTGATGCTGCTGATAATACGTTTGAATTTCATCATCAGTCGGTTGCTCAGTTATTTCAGGCAATGAAACAGTAATAGTTTCCACATCACGCTTTTGGTTCTGAATAGCAAAGAAGCGGTCGATATCAGCCTGAGTGACAAAACTGCTGTCAGTCACAGCTTGTTGAAATTGTTCCATGACCAGTGCTTTTTTAATTCGACTGACGAATTCTTCAGGTGACATCCGTTGAGAACCCAGTAAGGCCTTGTACTGCCTCTTATCAAACTTGCCATCGGTTTGAAAATACTCCAGCGATTTAATGAATTCTCGCGCCTCGCCATCTGTTACCACCAGACCTTCGCTTTGAACATGCTGCAACAGTACTTCGTCGCGTATTAATTTTTCTAAGGCCTGTTTTTTAACAGTTTCCTCATCAAAGTTCATACCCGCCAGATTTTGGACATATTGTGAATATGCTCTATTTAAATCCTGTTGATAAAAATCCTTACCTCCCACTGACGCGATAGCCGTTTCACTGCCACCACCCAAATAATTTTGAATACCCCATAATGCAAAAGGTACACAAATCAGTAGCAAAATGACCCATGCAAATACACCCTGCGATTTTTCTCTAATCTTTAATAGCATATGCCCTGCCCTTAAACAGAATTAAAGCCCGAATCTTTCAAACTACAATAAAAATCAAGCAAAAAAAAACCCCGAACCATGTGGTCCGGGGTTTGATTATTGGCGGAGCGGACGGGACTCGAACCCGCGACCCCCGG
>CAYYSO010000170.1:0-3810 GCA_964474415.1 uncultured Methylomarinum sp.
AAAGCGCGGGATAAGCATGTAGACCTTTAGGCGGAGTGCTTGCGGACGCGGGTTCGATTCCCGCCGCCTCCACCATTTTGAAAAAGAAAACCCGTCTCTCCAGAGTGATTCTCTGGGTAGATGGGTTTTCTTTTTTCCCTTGTATTCAAAGGGTTTCGGCCGTTTTGACATCTTTCCGGAACATCTCTCCAGCCGCCAGGTTCTCTCCATTCTCCCCACGTTCATTCTCTGTTTGGGCCGGTATTCTCCGTTTTCTTCGGACACGGTCCGATACGAGTCTGGTTACAGATATTCTTTCAGATTAAGCAGTTAGCCGAATAATGGCATTTTAGGGTTATGTTAAGACAACAAATGGACGGGTCAAACCACCCGTTTTCACAAACCAAAAGTCTCTCGGCCCGCCTGCCAGATGTTCTTGTCGACCTTTTTCAGGGTGAAGTCTTCCAGCTCATAGAACCTGCTGAATTCCATTAAAACAGCGTGATATGTTGGATAGTGCTTCAGGACTTCTTTTTTGAATTTATAGAATTTGTCCACCCGCTTGAAGTGCATGAGCATCTTTTCCACAAAGCAGTCATAGATCGGATAGTCCTCCGGAAAGTGGTGGCTGCACTTCAGTTTCCTGAAGTGTCAACAACAACTATCGAATCAAAAATAGCAGCGAGCAATATCCGGTCGTCAAAGCCCCCTATAAACCTAGAAATATCAGTTGGGCGCGGAATTATAGTGCAATATATTGGTTTCACTGTGCTTTAACAGATTTTTGCTCCTGTAAAACCTGCATTTCCTACATCCATTCGCTTAAGCGGACATCTTTTTGAGCCACATGGATGTGGCGAATGCAGATTATGCTGGAACAATTTTCATAGATTCATGGGTTGACTTACATTGTATTTTCTATAAAAAGGAAACAACTTATTTGCGTGATTCATTTATCTGATAAATTCAATAGCGTCAACATGATTGCGTGGTTATAATCCAATAAGGCTTCAAAGAAAATTAACCCTCAATTGAGGAGAGACTATTATGAAATCTTACTGGATATTAGTTGCGGACAGCAGTCGTGTACGCATTTTTGTTGCGGACACACTTTCTGCATTGCAAGAAATTGAAGGTTTCACCCACATTGAAGGTCGTTTGCATGAGCAAGACATGACCAGCGACCTGCCGGGGAAAGATAGTGGCGTCGTTGGCGTTGGCGGACACTCTTATCAGGACGAGGTTGACCCAAAAGAACAGGAAGCAATCAATTTTTCTAAAAGCATTGCCAAGCATCTTGATGAGGCGCACAATTCAAACAAATTTGAGAAATTGATGATTATTTCAGATCCTTCCTTTTTAGGTAAGTTACGGAAACAATTGTCAGATCAAACCCGAAAAGCAGTCTGTTTCGAACTCGATAAAAACATCACTATACATAGCATTGATGATATTCGAAAACACCTTCCTGAGCATCTGAAATGAATTTTATCACGGAATTTTAGAATTAGGCCCGCTGCTAAGCAGGCCTGAACTTCATTATCTTTGATAGGTACCGATTAGTTCCGTCTGATCAATAATATGTCCCTTCATCGCTTTTTCCAGTTGGGGCTTGTCGGGAGTTTTCAAATCCGGTAAGACTATATCCAGGGCGTACAGTTTATAGAAGTAACGGTGCCGGCCAATCGGAGGGCAGGGGCCGCTATAGCCGGTTCGTTTCCAATCGTTTTTCCCTTTTTTAGTAGCGGATGGCAGGTTGTCTGATCCTAAGCCTTCTGTTAATTCATTAACAGTGGAGGGGATATTGTAAAGTAACCAGTGAACCCAGGTCATTTTTGGTGCGGAGGGATCCGGCGCGTCAGGATCATCAACAATCAAAACCAGGCTTTTTGCATTTTGCGGGACTCCAGACCATGTTAAAGCCGGTGAAATATCGGTTCCGTCACAGGTAAAATGACTAGGGATTTCTCCCTGGTGGGTAAAGGCGGGGGATTTGAGTGTCAGGGACATAGGTTGTACTCCTTCGGCCGCAAAACCAGCCGCAAAATTAAAGATGCTGATGGTTATAAAAATAAACCGCGTAACTGCATGATAATTGATACTCTTTTGATTCATATGATACTCCAATAGCTGCCACTCAAACGGACAGGATAGTTGGCTATTTCGATTTTAGGCATCAAACGCTTGATACGAACCCGGTAGTTTAAGAGATTTTTAATTTTCCCTAATGCCTATATTGCTTGGTTTACGAATAAAAATCATTAGACTATCAAGTGAGTTCGAAAACTGCTATAAATACTTTTTGGGGCGTCACAGATGGTGGAAAAATGAGAACAGTATTAATTACCGGCGCCAACCGCGGGTTAGGACTGGAATTTTGTAAACAATATGCAAAGGAGGGCTGGGATGTGCTTGCATGTTGCCGTCATCCATATCAGGCGGTTGAGTTAAATAGTCTTGTTGCTGATAATTCACATGTCCAAATATTTGAAATGGATATTCTGGATCGAAACGGTATTGATGCACTGGCTGAAGATCTAGCGGATTTAAGCATAGATTTGCTAATTACTAATGCCGGTGTGTATGGTGATAGAAGAAACCATGAATTCGGTAATCTGGATTATGCCGACTGGATCAGAACGTTGGAAACCAATGTGCTGGGTGCTGTTAAAGTAGCTGAGGCCTTTTTGCCGAATCTAAAACGCAGCAAGAACCCCCTTATTGCTGCTTTAAGTAGTCAGATGGGGAGTATCTCTGATAACAGCAGTGGCGGCAGTATTCTGTATCGATCAAGTAAAGCGGCTTTGAATGCTGTGATGAAAAGTCTGGCAATTGATTTGCAGAATATCAACATAGGGGTAGTCATTTTTCACCCAGGCTGGGTCAAAACCGATATGGGTGGACCACACGCTTTAATAGATACTGAAACCAGTGTGGCCGGCATGAGTAAACAAATCAGCAATTTTACAATGTCGCAAACAGGACGTTTTATCAAGTACGATGGTACCCATTTACCCTGGTGATTTGTTAATGGCTAAGCAGTCAGCCTGTTTCTTTAATCGGAATCAACGTTATTGTCATGCAGCTTTTGCCGCCAAGTAAATTAATCTTCTTTGCGCAAGGGCTGGTAGGGCATCAGATGTGTTCCTTCAGCGAGTAACGAAATGCCGATTTGTTCATCAAGTCCAAGCCGGTTACGTCGTGCTACATGCAAGGGGACATTAACAACAAAATTTATTTTTAATTCCTGGTCGACCTGAACCAGCAGGTTTGCCAGGCCATTAATCTCAAAATATTCAATGATGCGGCCCTGTAACGGATTTTCCCGCTCACCCTTGGATGGGCGGTCACGGCGATGCAATAAAATATCAGATGATTGGATCATCCAGCAAACCCGCTGTTTACTCTGAAATTGTGGTTGGTAAGCGGCTTCCAGTTCCCTGCCTTGCCACAGCAAACGAGTGATTCGGTTATTGCTGTCGTGACCCAGTACTTGAGCGCTAAAAAGGTTTTGTTGATTCATCAGCCGGGCAATGGTAGCGTTGCCAGGATGTGCCGCAACAAATTCCGGCGTTCCGGATTGTAAAATTTCTCCTTTGTACAACAGCGCCATCCGGTCGGCCAGTAAAGCAGCCTCCTCTAGGTCGTGGGTAACCAGTATGATTGGTATGGACAGCGATTGCTTCAGACTCATCAGTTCCCGATACAGTTTACGCCGGGTGACCTGATCGACGGCCGAGAACGGTTCATCCAGTAACAAAATCCTCGGTTGCCGTGCCAATGCCCGGGCCACGGCAACCCGTTGTTGCTGGCCGCCAGACAATGTTTTCG
>CAYYSO010000171.1:0-3777 GCA_964474415.1 uncultured Methylomarinum sp.
ACTCTTCATACTCTGAAATATGGGGATTCTGTTGGTTTATGCAACAAAGCCCATTCAAGTTGTGATTTATTGCTGGAAGAGGTGCCGGTTACCGAGGTGATTATCGAACCTGAAAATATTGGTTTTGCGATTATTCCGGGCAATGCCGATTTAACCGTTGCCGAAGTGGAACTGATGCAGGCTGAACGGCGCGAACGGCGGCTGGCGGAAACCCTGTTGTCGGTTCGGCAGCAATATGACTATATCATTATTGATTGTCCGCCCTCACTGAACATGCTGACCTTGAACGCGCTGGTTGCCGCCGATTCGGTATTGATACCGATGCAATGTGAATATTATTCACTGGAAGGTTTGTTGCGTACCATGTATGACAACAGAAACCGCCTGACCAAGGAGGTATCCGATCAATTACTGGAATATTTTGGCGATAAGGTTTATAAAACCTATATTCCCAGAAATGTCAGGCTGGCCGAAGCGCCTAGTTTTGGGGTGCCGGTTTATCTGTACGATCGCTTGCCCCGGGGTGCGGTCGCTTATAAAAATCTGGCCAGAAAAATTATTGCCAATGAAGATGTCTAGGCATCAAGCGGGCAACAGAATAAACAATTCAATCAGGAAACAAATTCTATGGCGGTGAAAAAACGCGGTTTAGGTCGTGGATTGGATGCCTTGTTAGGTGATGCCGCGCCCAAACCAGGCAAAAAAAACCAACAGCATCTGCAATCCTTGCCAGTAGAGTTTTTACAACGCGGAAAATATCAACCACGCCGGGATATCGATCCGGAAAAACTACGCGAGCTGGCGGATTCGATCAAGGTGCAGGGCATTATACAACCGATCGTGGTGCGTGAACTGGCGGCTGAACGTTATGAAATTGTTGCTGGTGAGCGGCGCTGGCGGGCTGCGCAACTGGTGGGTTTGCAGGAAGTACCGGTGGTTATCAAGGATTTGGATGATCGTTCGGTCATGGCTATTGCCTTGATCGAAAATATTCAGCGCGAAGACCTGAATCCGATGGAAGCTTCCGAAGCCTTGAAAAGATTACATGAGGAATTTGCCCTGACCCATCAGCAGATTGCCGAAAGCGTTGGCAAGTCAAGGGCGACAGTAACCAATCTGCTGCGCCTTAATGAACTCCAGGTTGAAGTGAAAAACATGCTGCGTGCGGGCCGCCTGGAAATGGGACATGCCAGGGCATTGCTGGCACTGGATGCTGGCAAACAGCCCGGTGTGGCGGAGAAAATTTGTCAGTTGGGGTTGACGGTTCGCGCGGCGGAGAAACTGATTCGGGATGCGCAAACCCAAAATCCAAAATCCAAAACCAAACCAATCGATCCCGATACCCTGCGCCTGCAAGATGAATTAACCACGAAACTGGGTGCCAGGGTTTCGATTCAACACCAATCCGGCGGTAAAGGCAAACTGGTGATCAATTATATGAGCCTGGAGGAACTGGATAATATCATGCAGCGTATTGGCTGAAACCTTGTGTAATATCAGGTGTAACTACTTGCCCGGTTGTGTTGTAGCCAGCGTAGGTCATTGATTTATCAGGACACGTGCATACATCCCTGTCGTTCGGCATAACATCCCAAGCCTGATAAATCAACAACCTGCACCTGCTTTTCAGAGGGGGCGCGTGCAGTATATTTATGCAGCGGAAGCTTTTTTAAGTGCAATCAGGCCGGCAAAGTTATACCACTTAAAAAACACCTCGCAATGTGTAAATCCGGTATCAGTCAATAATGTCATGTTTTCGCTGAGTTTGTAAGGTATTAGAATATTTTCCAAAGCCTCGCGTTTTTGGGCTATTTCCAATTCACTGTAGTGATTACGCCGTTTATAGCGGTAATAATTTTTGATAAAGTCACGGTTAAAAACACGGTTCTCGGCGAGTATTTTTTCCACCAGAATCGATACCCCACCACTGTGCAGTCCATCAAAAATACTTTGCAATAATTTTTGTCTGTTGATAGGCCGCACAAATTGCAGCGTCAGACACAATACAACAACGGAAGCATTGCTGATTTTGATATTTTGATTCAAATCGGCAACACGTAATTCAAAGGGACGTTTGAATCCCGCCGCTGTCAGTTTGGCCCGGCATTTATCCAGCATTTTACGAGAATCATCGACCCCGATAAAACGAATATCCTCAGCGATTGAGGTATTCATAGCGAGTAAAGTTGTGCCGGTGGCACAGCCCAGATCATAAACATCGGTACCGGGTTTGGCAAAGTCAGCGGCCAGCTCTGCGATCATACGCTGTATTTCGCCATAAAAAGGCACCGATCGGTTTACCATGTCATCAAATACATTGGCAACAGTGGTGTCGAATTTGAAATCCTCGGCCTTTTGGATTTCTTCTTTAAAAACCTGATCTTTATGCATATGTATTCACATTCGTCGGCATGATTTGATGTTGCTGAGTTTAAAAGTGGACAATTCAAAAAACGATTGTTTCAAGATAAGGCTTTTTACTTTCCAATACAGAAAGTACAAAAATATATTAAAACAATCACTTATAATACAAATATTGTAAATTTGGTGTAAAAATAATTTATTTACTGTTTTTTACTGCCTAAAATATCTATCATTTAAGGCTTTAAATATTTCTATATCTGTATCAGTCACTAAGGCATCACTTGCCAACTCTTGAGCAGTATCAAGGGATAAATTAACCACTTGGCATAGCTTCATCATATCGCTACCACTTGAGCCTTTTATATGGCTTATGTTCATGCTATAAGCTAAAACTAGTTCATGTAGTGGGTTCATAAATTATATGACTCTAATAAATCATCCTGCTCTTTTTCTTTTCTCAAAACTTGGGGATTGGTTGAGCCAATATAAGGCGGTTTGATTTTGACAATCTCTAATATTTTAAGGCTTGCTGTTAGCCGTTCTTTATGTGGTGCTTCACAATCTAACATAATTTCTTCTATGGTTGATAATGCCAGGCTTGATAAATGCCTTAGTTTATCTTGTGCTTCAATCTGAGCGGTTTTTAGCATCATATTCAATTCAGCTTTAAATTTAAAATCAGCTTTCCACCTTGAAACCGCTTCAGGTGTTACACCAACTTGTTCAGCTGTTTCTTTACTGGTTAAACCTGTAGCCAATAATGTAATGGCAAGATAATGTTTTTCTGTTAATTTCATAACTAAACTTGATGATTAATGATAGTTTTATTCTTTACCTTGGGGTTTCCTTGTGGTGATTTTGAAAAAATTGATACTTTTTTCAATCTATTTGAATCTACTTTATTATTAACAAAAGCTAACAGAACCGAAAACAGGCCTTATATGCTACCACTAGCAGAAAACCGAGACTCACATCACCCGCCTAACACAAAACCGCTAGAAGTACCTTTAGCCCCCCTTACCGATAAAACTGAACAGCCTGTTTTACTTTCTTATCCAATTCATTAATTCTGATTCTTCAGTTAAAATCTTATCATTGCTTATCTGTTCAATTTTCTTTTTCAACCTTGATGCCTGCATCCTGTTATTAAATTTTCCTTCAGCCTTGCCCCTATCAAGCATACTTAAAACTTCTTGTTTACCACCTGCCATCTGAAGACCTAATAATAACAACTGCTTTTCAAATAATTTACAATCATTCATAACTTCTTTTGCAAAACTCTGTAATCTGATTTTATTAACTTGCTGGTAATGCTGAAGCCACCCATTGATTAACTTCATATAAACATCTTCATCATAAAGGGGCTTTGTTGCATAAAAAATTGACAGCGTGATTTCTGAGTGTATTACCTAT
>CAYYSO010000172.1:0-3669 GCA_964474415.1 uncultured Methylomarinum sp.
CAGGGATTAATGACATTCTGATTATTTCAACACCGGAAGATATTGGCCGCTTTAAACAATTATTAGGTAGCGGCGAACAATGGGGTATTTCCCTACAATATGCCATACAGCCTTCACCGGACGGCTTGGCGCAGGCGTTTATCATTGGCGATCAATTTATCGGCGATGAAGCCTGCGCTTTGATTCTAGGCGATAACCTGTTTTATGGACATGATATTGAAAAGTTATTGCACAATGCAGTGCAAAAGCAACAGGGAGCCACCGTATTTGCTTATCCGGTTAACGATCCTGAACGTTATGGTGTGGTCGAATTTGATAATAATGGACAGGCTATTTCGCTGGAAGAAAAACCTCAACAGCCAAAATCACGTTACGCAGTGACAGGACTGTATTTTTATGATAATCAGGTACTGGAAATTGCCAGGTCCATTAAACCCTCTGCCAGGGGCGAACTGGAAATTACCGATGTTAACCGGCGATATTTGGAACAGCAGCAACTATCAGTTGAAATGATGGGACGAGGAATGGCCTGGCTGGATACCGGCACACACGAATCGTTACTGGATGCCTCTCAATTTATTCAGACTATTGAGCAACGCCAGGGCTTGAAAGTGGCATGCCTGGAAGAGATTGTCTGGCGTAAAGGCTGGATTGATAATCAACAGTTAAAAACCCTGGCCGAGCCCTTACAAAAAAATGACTACGGCCAATATTTATTCCGGCTAATGGAAGAGCGGTAAAGTAGTATGCAAATTATTGGGACAAAAATTACTGATGTCAAAATTCTTGAACCTAAAGTATTTGGTGATGAACGCGGTTTTTTTATGGAGAGCTACAATCAACGCCAATTTGAACAACTACTGGGCATTAAACCTACCTTTGTTCAGGACAATCACTCCCGTTCAACTCAAGGCGTACTCAGAGGACTCCATTATCAGATTCAGCAACCGCAGGGCAAACTGGTACGCGTTATTAGCGGGAAAGTTTATGATGTGGCCGTAGATATACGTCGATCATCTTCAACATTTGGACAATGGGTCGGTGTGGAATTAAGCGCTGCAAATCATCGGCAGTTCTGGGTACCTGAAGGTTTTGCTCATGGCTTTCTGGTGTTATCGGAAACCGCGGATTTTCTTTACAAGACAACAGACTATTATGCGCCGCAATATGAACGTTGTATCTGCTGGAATGATCCGGAATTGGCGATAAAGTGGCCTGAAACAGGAGATATCAAATTATCAGACAAAGATCGTCAAGGTCTCGCCCTTAAGGATGCGGAGTTGTTTGCATGAGCAGAATATTGGTAACCGGCATTACAGGCCAGCTCGGATACGAATTGATGACCAGTTTGCAGGGAATCGGTGAACTGAAAGGCTTGACCCGGACTGATGCGGATTTCTCGGAACCGGAAAGCCTGAGAGCTGTCATTCAGCAATACCATCCCGATATTATTATCAACCCTGCCGCCTATACTGCTGTCGATAAAGCGGAAGACGAAGAGGCCTTAGCTTATACAATAAATGCGACAACCCCCGGTATTCTGGCCGAAGAAGCCAACAAAACCGGCGCCTTGCTTATACACTATTCAACCGACTATGTATTTGACGGACAGCAAACCCGTCCCTATCGGGAAGATGATCAAACCAATCCCATCAATGCATACGGACGAACCAAGCTGGCCGGAGAGCTGGCAATACAAAATTTGGGCTGCGATCATCTAATCCTTAGAACAGCCTGGGTTTACAGCCGGCGTGGACATAACTTCCTGAACAGCATGAACCGTTTAATGCAGGAAAAAGATGAACTGGGAATAGTTAATGACCAGATCGGTACGCCCACTTCAGCAACATTTCTCGCCGACACTACAGCCGAGATCGTTAAAAAAGTACTCATTGAACGGCAAAATGGGCATTTCCAATCCGCTGTTTATCATCTTACTGCTGCCGGGAAGGCGACATGGTACGAGTTTGCCTGTGCCATTAAAAACCGGCTTGAAAAACAGAACGCTTTACAACCTCTTGCGAAACTTAAACCCATTACGACTGATGAATATCCCACCCCGGCAAAAAGAGCAAAATATTCAGTGCTGGATTGCAGCAACGTTGAAAAAAAATACCACTTAACAATACCTAAGTGGCAAACAATATTTAAATCTTGAATCAATCTTCATTATACATCTATTTCCTGTTGAATACTTGTAGCCACTTCAATCGTAACGGTATTGAAACTAGCGGACATGTTTCTAAAACAGCAGTGAGTTTAAAGTCTACACTTTGTGTTCAAAAATACCCCATCTTGCCACCAGTGATTTGAGAAATCCGGACAGAAGGAAAGGCCGAAACAGCCCAAGAAATGATAAAAAAATTTGGCAAAAGAAGATATTCATTAAAACAATAATGATACTAACAGGGTTAACAACAGATGAAAAATAAATATCAAATAGCCCTGGATCTGAAAGATATCGGCGCAAAAGGCTCTGGCACTTTGTCTACTTTTAAAGAAAATACGCAATTCTACGGAAATTTATTTTATCATAATCAAATAGTTACCCCACCCTAGCCTACTGGCATTGACTCAGGCCCCCATTGATTTTAACTTAAAAAACAGGTAACTATTGAATAATTGAAATAAGTCCCAATAATGTTAATTAACAACTTAAACAAAGGAAATAAAATGACAGATACAGAACCAAAACTAAACATAGATGGCGTTGAATACTTACTAAAAGACCTATCAGAAGAAGCAAAAGCGCAAATCCAAAGCCTGCAATTTGTAGAAGCAGAAATAGGCAGACTAAATGCCCAAGTAGCCGTAGCAAGTACAGCAAGAATGGCGTATCAAAATGCATTAAAAGAATTATTACCAAAGCAGGAACATTGATAAACGACTAATAAGACCATACAGTGGTCATAAGAAGCGAATCAAAAAGGACCCTTAGTTCAGCCAATGAACTGAGGGTTTTTAATGTCTTGGATAAAGCGGCTACACTAAACCGGGCACACAACACAAATAACCTGAAAAGGATAGTGTGTCTAAAAATGAGTGATCAAATAAAAAAACCAAAAGTTATACACCAGAATTTAAAGAATCGACTGAGCGCGTTCAATATTCTGTGTCAAGTTAGCCCTTACCCATTTTTGTCGTTTTTATTCACCTATATCTGACCCACAATTTTCACAATAACATCCTTAAAAAATATGGCTAACATTCCTGCAAAAATTGCCCATGAAAGTCGATCATGCCTTTTACCAAGCTCTTTAATTTCCAATTTTAATTCATCAAATCGTTTATCAACGTGCTCAAATTGTTTATCAACGTGTTCAAATCGTTTATCAACGTGTTCAAATCGTTCTTTGGTTATTTTTTCTGCTTGCACAAACTGACTGGCCATTTCTTCTCGTGTAACGGAATGCTGGGCTGCATGTAGCAAATGCTGCATCAAGTCTTTTTGTGTAAATGTATTTGGATCTGTTTCTTCCGACATTTCTTTATTTTATTCAACAACTTCTTATGGAGTCTAGTGCTTAACCTATTGCGTGTCAATATCCAAATTATACTGCATTCACATAAGAAGCATCGCCAAAATAAGAAAATAAAAATGCTTTATTATTTATTACAATTAGAGTAGAAGGCTGCGTAACCAATTGAAATAACAATAGATTACACAGC
>CAYYSO010000173.1:0-3585 GCA_964474415.1 uncultured Methylomarinum sp.
GTTCGACCAAAGCCTTACTGGCCGGGGATGGCGATGTATTATCCAAATTATTCTCGGAACGGGTTTTGCAAAGACAATTGAGTCAATCTGAACAAACTGCTTTGGCCTCAAAAAACATGCTATGGGGCTGGAAAACAGCCTATAAGGATTGAACCATGTGCAAACGGATTGTCAGGTTTATTATGTTGTTATCTTATTTCTATATGCTGACACAGGCGCATTCTGACGACAGCGGTATCTGGCGGCAAATTCGGGAAGGAACAAAAGGATATAGTGCGGTTAGCGGTCAGGAAAGCAATGTATTAATTCAGGCTTCAGGTACAAACTGGTTATTTTGGCGTAATGAGCTGATGGCTGGAACCGGAGCCTGGGGAATTGCGTTTACAGTTCTGGCTTTAGGGTGTTTTTATATTTTCAGAGGTCAGGTCAAATTAACACAACCCCGAAGTGGTGAATTAATTGAACGCTGGAACAGAAAGGAGCGTTGGCTGCATTTTTATACCGCTATTGTCTTTATCATCCTGGCGTTCACCGGTCTGAGTCTGCTTTATGGGCGCAGTACATTGATCGAATGGCTTGGACATGCTGATTTTTCCACTTATGCTCAGTTGGCCAAAATAATACATAATTATCTGGGGCCTTTGTTTATCATCGGTCTGTTAATGATGGTTCTGACATGGTTTAACGATAATTTATGGAATAAAAGCGATATAATCTGGTTCAAGCAGTTTGGCGGTCTGATGGGTAAACATCATCCTTCTGCCGGCAGAATGAATGCCGGTGAAAAAGCCTGGTTCTGGTTGTTGATAGTGGCTGGTTTACTGGTAAGCGCCAGCGGTTTATTGCTCGATTTTCCCAATTTCGGGCAGCAACGGATAATTTTACAATTCAGCCACATCGTACACAGTTTATCAGCCATTCTGTTAATCATGGGGGCGTTGGGACATATCTATATTGGAACCATTGGCACAGAAGGTGCGCTGGAAGGTATGATTACCGGAAAAGTGGATAAAAGCTGGGCTATACAACATCATGATTTGTGGTATCAACAACATCAACAGTCGTCTGTTCAAGGATCTGAAAGTCCTGAAAAGCCGCTGGATAATGACACATGAATAACACTAAAATAATTAAGCTAAGATCAACAGGCCTTGGCTATTTTATTAACCGGATTCAGACGCTGTTTGTCGGCTTACTGCGGGTCTGGTCTATACCTATTGTACTGTTGCTCAGTGTCTGTTCCGGATTTACCACTTTTTACGGCCTGTCACATTTTATTACCCCTTGGATCGCATTAATTATCACCATTGCCATCCAGTCTATTATAGTTATCTGTTCACTGGAAATAGCCGGAATGCATTGGAAAGCTAACCGTATGCGTTACTTTTCCGTAGTGGCATCGCTGCTGATTGCACTGGCGGCATCTATTTCTTTTTCCTATTTCAAATTTTATGAAATTTCCGAACAGGACAACCTGCATATTAATCGTTTAAACCTGATCAGAGAGGATGTAAAAGCTTATCTGGATAAGGTGTTAATCATTAAAGCGGAACTGTTACAACAACAGAAAAATGAGTTGGAACAGGCATCGAGAGAAGTATCTCAGGCTTATTTTGGCACTCATCCTGAAATTGTTGAAGAATATCGCAATCAGGTTGGTGAAGGCCCTTTCTGGAAACACTATAAGCAGATTTATCAGCAGAAAAAACAGGCCATGCACATCAAAGAGCAGGCTTTTGCAGAATTAGGTAGTAATATTAGAAAGCTACAGAGTAGTCTTGGTAAATTGGATGTGGCCAGTGATGTAGAGAAAGCCTATTACGATTTTCTAGGCCATTATCAGAATGTACAGACCGGTGTCAATCAGCTATCAGGCAACATGGGAAAACGGTTGCCGGAAGCGCCGCTGATTATGACTTATAATCAGTTTGTAGCTGACGTAACGCCGTCTTTTTCAATGTGGACGGGGTTTTCTTTATTTGCTTTTGCATGTGCAGCAATGGTTGATTTTTTTACTGTGCTGTTGTCATATCGTCTTGAATTCACAGCGCCAGGCCCTTTAACCGCACAGGAAGAGGAGTTGGTGTTTGAATGTTTGCGGCAGTTTACTGAATTCAGAATTAATAAAAATGATGAACTGGAAATGGTTATTGAGAAAACAGCAGTTGAAAAAGCCAGACGATATTCAGACTGGTCAAGAATGTTTGCAGTCGGTTTATTGTTGAGTCGTGGATTTTTAAGAAAGATTGATAACAAAACTGTAGAGTTTGCGCCTAATCTTTATCCGTTACTCGCCGAAAAAATGGCAGATAGAATTGCTGCGATAAAAGCACAAGCTAATAAACAAGCTAATGACAATGAGTGATTCAGGTACTGAACTGGAAAGGTGGTTGGCTGGTGGAGAATTTTTGGTATCCACAGAAGGGCATGATGAAAACTGGGAACCTGGGTTTGAAGTTGACAGACAAGTTGTTTGTTCCCGCATTGGAAATTTCTATCAGAAAGTTTTTTTACGCTCCAATGATTTTGTAAAGCGTTTTTATCATGACGTTTATCCCCTGCCAATAGACGGTTGGCATTATCGGGAAAAAATAGCCCTTTATGAAAATTTTTGTCATATTGAAGTTGATCTCGAATTACGTTTCCAGGCGACATTGACCTATGTACAAAGAAATATCGAGTATGTGGCGGATATCAATCAACATATCAAACAAACTTTTCAAAGCATATTAACGGACATTATACATCAGGAAGTTAATAACCTTAATGATGGCGTGTGGGTGCAGAATGGATTGTCCGAGGTTGAAAAAAAAATTGTCGTTTCGATCAATGAACAGCTAATGGTTCAGAATGTACAATCACAGACCATTTGCAAACTCAATGCCGATTTCAAAGATTTTCCCAATATTAAGCCGGGACGCGATCATGTTTATTTGCATGCTTTAAAGAAAAGTCATGAAATCTCTGAACAAAAAAATATAGCGTTCTTTCGGCAACAACAAAATCTCAAAAAACAAAAATTCTTACAAAAGCAGGAGCAACTTGAACAACTGAAACAACAAGCAAAACTGGAACGTCAAAAAAGAGCATTAGAAGCAGAAAGTAAACTGGTTTTACTGAAAGACAAGGAAAAACAGCTGGCCGAGCAACTGGCTATTGAAAAAAGGATTTATGCGCAAAGGGTCAAACATAAAAATCAGTTAAAAGAAATGGACATGGATGCTGAATTGCTGACCCAACAAAAGCAGAAAGCCAAGCAACGTGTCGCAGAAAGTCAAAATTTAACGGATGCCCTGGCGCATCAGGCACAGCTTGAAGAAAAGAAAGCCCAAGCCGATCTGCAGCGACGGGAAAAACAGCAGATTATTCAGACTCAGGCTCATCAAAATAAAACCCAAGCGGAAATTGAACGCTACGAAAAGCAGCAGAAAATTTGGCGTGATGCCAAATTGCGAATTCATGAACAGCAAATAGCATTAAAACAACGGCAAAAACAACTGGAAACAGAAGCTGAAGAGGAATTTAAACAGCGTCAGAAGGAAGAAAACGAGCGCTATTTAATGTTGCCTTTCCGGAAATTGGAAA
>CAYYSO010000174.1:0-3563 GCA_964474415.1 uncultured Methylomarinum sp.
GGCGTGGTGACACCTCCAACTATCTCATCGGTTCGTGACTGGCAATATCCTGAAGAGCCTCCGGTATTGGAAAAAGGCGAAGAAATGGGGCGGTTTAATATGGGGTCAACGATTATCGTTCTGTTTGCTCAAGATAAAATGGAATGGAAATCGAATTTTACAGCTGGAACCACTGTAAAAGTGGGTGAAAAAATCGGCAAAATCCTTAATCTTGGTCACCCCTCATAACATTGTATCCTTCGCGCGGTTACGGATGCAGATTTTATAGCGAGTTGGTTTTGGCCGAGAACAAGGCACTGAAACAGGCGCATAGCAAGCTACATAACTGTTTCAGCAACGTCGCTATCGGCAAAATAAACCGATAGAAAACCGTAACTGTGATCGCGTGAAGTATAAATACCGTAGCATCAGTAAAACTTTCCTAATCAGCACCTGACTAAAAGCCTCAAAGTGTCAGCTTTTTTAACAAAACTCTCCCCACACCTCTTAGCATAAAACAATTCCAAAAACAAGGACTTGATTGTTCTTTGTTTTTTACCCCCTGGTATTTTTTATGCTTAACACTTTGTATAGCTTTTTTTGGAGAATGCAGCTATGAAACCATATACCCCATCCCCTGAAATCGACATTGCTCGTTCTGCCTTCATCGAAACATTGAGTGATGAATTTATCGCAACAACCGGCTATGGCGCTTATGCCTATCTGAATCCTATTGATATTGACCAACTGTTTAAGCAATATCTGAAACACAGCACATCAATCAGAGATTTTGCCAAAATTTGCGTAAAAAGCAGCCTGCCTGTTTAGATATGTGGATGTTGAAAGAAGATTGTGGCGCATAGTGAGCCATCTTGTAACCCCGGTTACATGACCCAGCTATGCGCCCTTCATTGCGCCTTAAATACGAACAAAAATTCTACTCGAATTATTCAGGTTATTTCGCGAACATTAATCATCAGCCAAAATTTCTTCGACCTTCTGAATGCTTTCATCACAGCCTTTAATGCTGGACTTTACTTTTCTTCTGAATAAAACTCCCATCGACTCACCCTCCATTTCCCGCGAACTATATTCATTGAGTAGCCTACAAGCTTCATGCATTGCCATTTCAGCCCGATTTAATTGGCTCTCATCGGCTATATCCTCCTCAAACAGCATCATAATAGTGCTGGTTATCGAGTTCTGGCGTCGGAATACCGATTCAGCATAGATTGCCAATTCATCATTTTGAGTCACTGATTCCATAACTGTGCAACCACTAAAGCTAATCAGCAACAAAAAGAATGTAAAAATGGAATAACCCAATCGTAATAAAATCATTGAATAATTATTATTGACGCATCGAAGTTTTTGAAGCCTTATCAGTCTGCTGCCAATAAAATGCTAACAAACTACCGGAAAGATTATGCCAGATGCTGAAAATGGCTCCCGGCAAAGCGGCCATTGTGGAAAAATATTTGATTGCCAACGCCACACTCAACCCGGAATTTTGCATACCAACTTCAATACTAACCGTTCGGGCTGTACGAACATCAAATTTTAACAACCTTGTTATCCAATAACCTGTTGTCAACCCCAATGCATTATGCAAACACACGGCAATCAGCACGGGAAAGGCGATGTCAGCGAGATTTTGCTGATTTAATCCGATAATAATCGCAATAATAAAAACAATTGCCAAACTGGATAATAATGGAAAAACAGATTGAATTTTATTCAGCTGCTGCTGAAAAAAGCTGTTAATTAGAGTCCCTGATAAAACCGGTAATAATACGATCAACAGAATGCTCTGCAGCATGTTCCAGACTGGCACATCGACAGTCTGATTAAGATACAGAAAAGTCAAAAAAGGCATAAAAAGTACAGCGCATAATGTTGATACCACTGTCATCAATATCGACAAAGCCACATTACCTTTAGCCAGATAACATATAATATTGGAAGCCGTCCCTCCGGCACTGGCACCTACTAACACCATACCAATCAAGACTTCTGCTGGCAAATTCAATACCCCGGAAATAAGCCAGGCAAAAAAAGGCATGCAGATAAACTGAATGGCGACTGCAACGGCAATAACTGCCGGGCATCTAATAACCGCTCTAAATTCCATCCAGGTCAAGGTCATGCCCATGCAGAGCATTACCATAGCCAGCAGCGGTATAATTGTGTCTTTATATGCAGCAAAAAATTGCGGATACGTAAAGGCGAGCAGTGATAGTACTATAGCCCAGACTGGAAATAAGTTAATGACGCGTTGCATCGATTATTTCTGTGCAGTAAAAATGCAATACTCAGTCAGTTTTTCATCAAATAACTGATGCTGTGCCAATCCCACATAGTAATTAGCAGTCTGCGCCCTGGACCGCAAACCCAGCCACTGACTGATTTTCTGTACCGGGTATAATCTTTTCGCTACTTTAAACATATGATCTGCTGATGGCAGAGTTTGCTCAGTAATATCGTGAACCTGTATATTATTAAACCCAAGCTCCTGCAAAAGCCCCTGAAATTCATTGCGAGAACAAAGATTCGGCACTGCCCAGCCATTCAGGCAAGTCACAATGGCCTGCCACTGATTTTCGGTAAATTCACGTTGCCGTAAAAAACCATCACAAACCACCAGTCGACCACCCTTGCGCAGTATTCTGAAAGTCTCCTGCAAAAATTTGCCCTTATCCAAAGCATGGCAAGAGCTTTCCAGCGCCCAAACCACATCAAATGTTTCATCGTCAAAAGGAGTCTGACAAAAATCAGCCACTTCAAAATTCACCTTATCGGATACCCCGTGGCGTTTGGCATGTTGGCGTGCATAATGAGCTTGTTTACCACTAATGGTAATGCCAGTCACCCGGTTACCATGCTGTCGCCCCATCCAAATGCTACTACCACCGATACCACAACCGGCATCCAACACCCTGTCATCCGGTTTGATTCCTGCCTTGTCATACAATATCTGATTCTTGTTTAACAGTGCCTGATGATGCTTATAAGGTGACTTTTCATCCCAATAACCATAATGCAGAGCCAAATTATCGCGATTACACCAGGCAGCCAGATAATCCCGATAACAGTCATCGTAATGTTTGGCGGTATCTTCCTGCAACTCTTCACTGCTCAGTTCCGCATTCTGACGTAAACTCTGGTCGCGGTAATCTTTATTCGGTTCTATAGTGTATTTCTTCATTGTTAACCGGAACAGTTAACCGGCTCCATCACAGGGTAAACTGACCATTATAATCCAGATCAACAATCTGCTTCATATTGACAGACAATTTTTGTTTAATTTCCAATATGCTAAAGATTTCTTTAATGGGTAATTTTTTCAACTGATCAACACTCATACCGAAACGAATCGCAAAGAATCTGACTTTTTTATTGGATGGATAGTGATTCAGAATCTCAGTTAAACGCTGATCAATAATTTTTCTGGCTTGCAACAATCCGGCTTTAGCCGTCTTATCCAGTTGACTGACAATTTCTGTTTTATCATCGCCTTGAGTCTGCTCCGATATTTCAGTATTCATTACTTTTTTATGCATTTCCATCAAGCGGGCGCTTTTTCC
>CAYYSO010000175.1:0-3487 GCA_964474415.1 uncultured Methylomarinum sp.
CACCAGCAGCTTTGACTACGCCGACGAATATGATTTTCTTGCCGTTAAAAAATTCGGCAAACATTATTCTTTGTTAGCTAAATATGCTTATTATAATGGTGATGGCAGTGCGCCCGGTACATTTAAAAATGACACACAGAAAGTATGGGTACAAGCGACCGTATCTTTTTAAATGATTTGGTAACTCACCTCCTCAAAAAGGTGGGTGTAGGTATTGATTTATCAGGCTTGTGCAACAAGGATGTTGCACAGAGCTACATGGATTTACGCGTTCTGGAAAAATCAATATCCTACACCTGCTTGAATGTGGTATCCATGTCATATGCATTTATTACACAAATGACTGATATTAAATATTTATTTGTCAGTTAAATGCGCTGAGATACGATTGCAGGTTATATGACGATTTGTTGCCATTGTTGATTGATAAAACCATAAAGCGGATGATATTGATCTTTATAGCGCATTTTACGACAGTCTTTAATCCAATAACCGAGATACACAAAATCGCATAAGTACCCAGACTATAGGCTGATAATTGAGAATCAAAAAAGGATAGACAGCTGATTGCATATTCTGGCCCATCATGAACACATATTCTGGTGTATCGTGAACACTTTTGAGCTTTTTCCAGAATAGGTGTTCACGATCAATCAGAATCCTTTTCACACCAAGGTAATTTTTTCGACTGGCCGATGTGATCCGATGGCAGACTATCATTGTACGATTTGAATGCGGTTAAAACTTATAAGTGCCTGGTTAGGCCTGAGTCAATACACATATAAAGAGAGATTCATTTACAGCCTCCTTGGTTTGATTTTTTTAGCCTGGACTTCAGTCAGCCATGCGGAATGTTAATATCGCAACGATCATTGCCAGGATAAAAGACATACCTTTCCAGAAAACTACCGGATCACGCTCCAGTAGTGGTGGTCGGGTTTGATTTAGAAACGCTTTGTTTGGATGGCGTAGGTCAAATAGAAATTCAGATGTTTCCTGATAACGCTTATATGGGTTTGGATGTAACGCCTTTTTAAGAGTTCCATCGATCCAAAGTGGAATATGACGCTCATCATGAGGCATAGGGTTATATTTTAATTTATTTTGTGCAGCTTTGGTCGTAGCTTTTGCTACCTGAGTGCCATAAGGTAGCTTTCCAGTCAACATTTGATAGGTAATAACTCCCAAAGAGAAAAGATCCGAGCATGGCGTCCCAACTTCTCCTAGTAAATATTCCGGTGCAGTGTATTGCGCTGTCCCGAGTAAATTATCTCTTTCAATAGGCGTGGTGATTTCCACAATACCTGCCACTTTGGTCGAACCAAAATCAATGATCTTCACTGTGCCAGTGCTATCAATCATAATATTTTCTGGCCGTAGATCCTGATGCAGCATTTCCAAGCGGTGAAACGCACGCAATCCCTTGGCAATTTGTTCAACTATTCCGCGCACTGTTTCTAGATCTGGTTTTGGGTTATCAATCATCCACTGGGTCAAAGTCTGACCATCAATAAACTCTGTAATGATATACATATAGTTACGTTGCCGAGTCTGTGCACAAGGCTTTAGTACATGCGCACTATTGTTGATGCGTCGAGCAATCCACTCTTCCATCAAAAACCTTTCCAGGTAAGCGGGATCACCCTGAAGATCAATCGATGGCGTTTTCATGACGACCTGAGCGTCTGTTTCAATATCTACTGCTAAATAAACATGACTACGGCTACTGGCATGTATTCCTCTGATAATTTTGTAACCATCAAATTCCATTCTCGCATCTAATATCGGTGGAAACGGTAATTCCGTTAACTGCTGATATATTTCATCAACATCTTGACAGGGTAATTCATCAACCCTAACAATCTGAGTGGTTAGATTATCTGCACTCCCCTGCTGGTATGCTTCTTCTGAAATAATTTTTGCAGCCGCCTCTAGATTATCACCTTGCTCATAGATAACCTTGCTCATGAATCGTGAGTTGACAGATTCATAGATACCATCAGTTACAAATAAAAATATATCTCCTTTATCAACTTGTAGAGCATCATAATCAATTTCAAGTCGTGCATTTATCCCCATTGCTCGACTAAGATAGCTTTTCTCTTGTGAGACCCAAAGACGATGATCATTGGTTAGTTTTTCGAGCGAATTATCACGCAACCGATAAATTCGAGTGTCCCCTAAATGAAAAATATGTGCGGTTGTAGACTTGATAATCATGGCACTTAGGGTACAGACATAGCCTCTGTCCTTATCATACCGATACTGACCTTGTTGAGTCTGTGAGTATAACCATGAGTTTGTTGCACTCAAGACCTGTAACGCCGATTTTTTTACTGACCAAGCTTCTGAAGTGCAAAAATAATCCTCTAGAAACCCCGTTACAGTTGCTTCGCTGGCTACTTGACCAACATCGCTACTACTGATCCCATCAGCCAGAGCGATAGCGATCCCTTTTGAGGTCAACTGCGGTTCTTCAGGTATATAAACGCCATGAAAATCCTGATTGATTTCTTTACGACCTTTATTGGAATATTGTCCTACAGATACTTTTAATTGGCTGGACATTTCTTATGAAACTTATATGGCAATCCACTTAAGACGAGACACTTTGCTGAGTCCAGCGGCTAGACAATATTATTTTTACCATGAAGAGTTGACAGCTTTTCCCTTCATTAGCTTCATGCCCCTCATGGTGAAAATAAATGATACATTAAGAGGTGAAAAGCCTTAGCTAATGACAGCTGAAAATCGGCAATTGAGTTCGGAGATTAAAAAGAACGTTTTGGTGCTGTTCTTACATGAGTGGTGTACAACGTTAGACCAGTAAAGGCCATCCCACCTATCATGTTACCCAGAACTGTCGGAATTTCGTTCCAGACAAAGTAATCCATAATCGAGAAATCCCCTCCCATGATCATCGCAGAGGGAAACAGAAACATATTTACAACGGAATGTTCGAAAGACATCGCAAAGAACAACATGATGGGCATCCACATAGCGATGACTTTACCGCTAACCGAAGTGGAAATCATCGCACCTACCACACCCATTGAAACCATCCAGTTACACAACATACCTCGAATGAAGATTGTAAACCAGCCAGCCACACCATATGCCGCATAACCCACTGTACGCGCTTCACCAATTTTAGCAATCTTTTGCCCCACAACACCTGGCTCAATGGAGAAACCGTAAGTGAAAACAAACGCCATCATGACAGCGACTGTCAAGGCACCTGCGAAGTTGCCAAGAAATACTAGCCCCCAGTTCCTTAAAACTCCACCCAAGGTTACCCCCGGTCTTTTATCAATCAAGGCCAGCGGAGCTAATACGAACACCCCCGTCAGCAGGTCGAAACTCATCAGATACAACATGCAAAAACCAACGGGGAACAAAATGGCGCCAATAAGTGGGGAGCCAGTTTGGACAGCAATAGTAATCGCAAATACCGCCGCCAATGCGAGAATGGCTCCAGCCATATAGG
>CAYYSO010000176.1:0-3428 GCA_964474415.1 uncultured Methylomarinum sp.
GTTATTAATAACAACTAAGTTTATGCTTGAACTTATGTCAAAAAATCTAAAAATGTTGTCGGTCGGAGATTCAGGAAAAATACTTGGATTTGATAAATCTGGAAAAGTATATAGAAAACGTTTACTGGCGATGGGCTTAACACCCGGTACAGAATTTACTGTAACTCGTTTTGCCCCAATGGGAGATCCGGTTGAAATTAAAATTCGTGGTTTTTCATTGACATTGCGTAAAAACGAAGCCTCTGTTTTATTAATTGAGAAGTTATGAGTAGAAATTTTACGGTCGGTGTTGTTGGCAATCCTAATTGTGGCAAAACAACATTGTTCAACGCCTTAACAGGTTCCCGGCAGCATGTTGGTAATTGGCCTGGGGTCACGGTCGAAAAAAAAACCGGGGAATATTGTTATCAGGGGAATACCATTGAACTGGTTGACTTACCCGGTACCTATTCTTTGGAAGCTGCTGATGATACAGTTTCCCTGGATGAAAAAGTCGCCAGAGACTATGTTGCCAGTAAGGATGCAGATTTAATTATCAATATTATTGATGCATCCAATATTGAAAGAAACTTATATTTAACCTCGCAGCTTGTCGAAATGCGAGTGCCCATGATTATTGCACTCAATATGATGGATACCGTGCAAAAGCGAGGTATCCAGATTGATCAAGATGTCATTGCAACAAAACTCGGTTGTCCGGTTATTCCAATGAGTGCATCAACCGGGGAAGGGCTCCAGCAACTGAGGAATGGCGTCAATCAAGCTTTAAAAGATTCGCCTGTTCCTACCCTGTTAATTGAGTACCATAGCGAAATAGAAGAGGCAATCAAGAAGCTAAAACCCTTATTAACTTTTCAGGTGGAAACAAGCAAAAGTGATAGTCGTTGGTTGGCTTTAAGATTGCTGGAAAATGATACTCTGGCAAAACAGATAGCCGGTCAGGAGATGATTGCAAGATCAGAAGTTTTACAGACCGCTATTGAAGAAAAGATAGAAGATGAGATTGATATTTTAACCGCAGATGCCCGCTATAGCTTTGTCAATGAACTGACACAATCCAGTGTTTACAAACTAAATGAAGTTTCCCGACATACGACTGATAAGATTGATCGAATTGTATTGAACCGGTTTTTAGGTATTCCCATTTTTCTGTTGGTTATGTATGCGATGTTTATGTTTACCATTAACATCGGCAGTGCCTTTGTCGATTTTTTTGATCAGGCTGTTGGCGCTGTTTTGGTGGATGGGCTCAGTAGGGTGCTTCAACAAATCCACATTCCAGAATGGTTGATAGTATTAATTGCTAATGGCGCCGGCGGGGGAGTGCAGGTTGTAGCGACCTTCATTCCCATTGTCGGTTTTTTATTTATTTTTTTATCAGCTCTGGAAGATTCAGGCTATATGTCCAGGGCTGCTTTTGTCATGGATCGTTTTATGGTGATGATTGGTTTGCCTGGCAAGTCATTTGTCCCCATGATTGTCGGTTTTGGTTGCAATGTACCGGCTATTATGGCGACTCGTACATTAGATAATCGCCGTGATCGTATTTTGACCAATCTAATGAACCCTTTTATGTCTTGTGGTGCGAGGTTACCGGTTTATGCGCTTTTTGCGGCCGCTTTCTTTCCAGTCGGTGGTCAAAATCTCGTTTTTGGACTTTATTTGTTTGGTATCACTGTTGCTGTTTTAACCGGGCTCATCATGCGTCATACCTTGTTTAAAGGGGAGGTAACTCCCTTTATTATGGAATTACCGACCTACCATATGCCTACTTTGAAAGGGGTGTTTCTTAAAACCTGGGACAGATTAAAAGCATTTATTTTTAAAGCCGGCAAAGTCATTGTTCCAATGGTGCTGGTATTGAATTTCCTTAATGCATTGGGGACAGATGGCAGCTTTGGTCAGGAAAACAGTGATAAATCCGTTCTTAGTGAGATAGGCCGTAGTCTGACTCCGATATTTGAACCTATGGGTATAAAATCCACTAATTGGCCAGCCACAGTAGGTATTTTTACAGGGGTACTGGCTAAAGAAGCCGTAGTTGGGACTTTAGATGCTCTTTATGGGCAAATGGCTGCAGTCAAGACTACTGAAACTGAGGATAAAGTGTTTGATTTAAAAACGGCCTTAATAGCAGCCTGGCAAACTATCCCCGAAAACTTACTGGCGGTTGCAGATAATATATTAGATCCTTTAGGTTTGAATATCGGCCATGTCAATGATGTGGAACTGGCAGCCACTGAGCAAGAGGTAAGCACAGGGACGTTTGCAGCTATGCAGGCCAGTTTTGATGGGCAAATTGGGGCTTTTGCCTATTTATTATTTATTCTATTGTATGCCCCTTGTGTAGCAGCAACCACGGCGATATATCGTGAAACCAGTGCAGCTTGGGCAGCTTTTGTTGTGATATGGACTACCGGTTTGGCCTATCTTACGGGAACCCTGTTTTATCAAGTAATGACTTACGCGCAGCATCCGCAAATATCGCAGTTTTGGATTTTGGTTTTAGTCAGTTTCTTTACAGCCATTTTAGCTGCCTTATGGCTTTACGGTAAAAACACTCAACTCGAAGGTATTAATCATGATCTTGTCTAGAATAAGAAATTATCTTCAGGAAAAACAGCGAGTCACCTTAAATGATTTAGTGATTCATTTTAATATTGATGCTAATGCCTTAAGAGGGATGCTGGGTAAGTGGATCAGTAAAGGTAAGGTTCGCCAACTACCGGTGAACGCCTCCTGTGGGACGGGTTGTTGTAAATGTGATCCGACATTGACTGAATTATACGAATGGGTTGAAAAAAAATAGACTCTCTTTTGTTCTTTAAATAATTACAGGACTATGAATAATTAAAACTGAAGAACTCTACAATAAACCTTAACTAAGACAAAGCCAAAATCTAGGATTTCTGAAAAAACTCAGCTAAGCTTGTTTTGTATTTGTATTAAGTAAGGCAACAAAATGACAGAGCAAGATGACAGTATTTTAATCGGTTTTCTAACCGAAGTGCGCGGAGATGGTATGGATGCGAGAATCGCACAGGAACATGCGACAGATTCCCCTGTCATCAAAGTGGGTGAAGAAGAAATCCTGGCTGGACATTTAGGCTCCTATGTCATTATAAAACAAACCAATATTGGAGTACTGGCGCTGGTTTTTAAAATGTGGGAACAGGATCGTTTCGACAGCCAGGGAAATCGCTGTACTGACCGCTTTATCTCATTGATTCCAGTGGGAGAAATTCAAGAAAATAACAGTTTTATCCGAGGGGTTCGTCATTACCCCACGCCTGGTGCTAGAGTTTATGCCGTTGGATTGAATGAAATCAATGCTATTTTTTCCAAATTTCGGGATTATCAATTTTTTATTGGACAATTAGCCTCACATAAAGACTATCATCTCAGTCTGGATCCTCGAGCATTATTTG
>CAYYSO010000177.1:0-3410 GCA_964474415.1 uncultured Methylomarinum sp.
TCTTTGAGCGCGCATCAGTTCAACCCGTGACGAAGCCTCTGCCACTCTGGCTTTGGTTTCTTCCAACGGAGTTACACTACCTGCCTGCACCTGAGCAGCCGCCGCTTTCAGAACCTGTTTGGATAAATTCAATAATTGCTGTTGCAAAGCCACTCGCCGTTGCGCAGTTAAAACCCCAATAAATGCCCGGGTAACCTGACTCAAGATATCAATACGTTTACTTTCATAATCCCAGCTTGCCAGTTCCTGCGTCAGAGCGGCAGCCTTTGTTCGAGCCGCACGCTTACCGCCCAACTCAATCAATTGGCTAAGTCGTAGCGTTACCGAGTCACCATCAAACCCCTGGAATCTGTTATTGCCAAAGTTTGAGGCTTTGGCTCTGAAATTCGGATTAGGCATCAGGCTGGCCTGCAATGTAGCCGCCTCCCGCGCCCGGATTTCCCGTGAATAGGCGGCGAGCTCAGGATTGTGAGTTAGTGCCCACGCCAGCGCCTGAGGTAAAACCAGAATACCGCTCGCATCGTTAACGGCTTCTGAACTAAAATCCAATTTTGAAAGTTCCTCGCCGGAATATGCCGAACGTGGAACCCCGTTATGCTGAGCAGTTTGTTTTATCGTTAATGGGGTGTCCGCTTGTGAAACAGCCAATGTTGGCGTTATAAGCAAACATAGCGCACTGAATGTAACACCAGTAAACGGTGGAATATAAGGTTTTAGACGAATCTTTTTCGCCTTGTTAAAAGTATTTTTTGCCGGTGGGTTCAACTGAACCTCCTAATCTGAATAACACAGTAAATCCCAGAATTATTCAGGAATATACAAGCTGTTCCAGGACAGACTCCCGGGTAACTACCAAGGTAAGGTAACGAATTTGAACGCTTTTGATCAATTCGTATCTCTGTTTGGATTTCAGCTGATAAACTCCTGGGCTGAGACGCTCAATATTGACAACGTTAAACAGGAGTAAAGACAGGTTTCTACTGGATTGTATAAAAGTCTGAGAAATCAGGTCATTTTGTCAAGACAGATAAAGGCAAAAGCCGAAACCCGCCACATGCACAATCAACAAAAAAATGAAATCAGTCCGCTAACGCTAAATTGTTATCAGACAATTGGAGGACGTATTTTGGGTGTGGTATATCTTGAAGACCAGAATTTAGAATGCAGTGGAATAGGCTCTCGTTGTACAGGTATAAAAGACTCGACAAAAGATATAGCCGCAAGTGTTTGCCCCATGTGCCCACCATGGTCATAACTGCAAACACCGCAATCCGGCTTATGATCTTCAGTAGTCGCCGGCAGATCAGAAACGACCTGTACCTGCTGCACAGAAAAAACGGGATGCGGTTGATTAGCATCATCAGCTATAGACCAACCGTGGATATCTGTCACCATCCAGGTAGACATCCAGAAAGTCAAAAAAGCTAACAAAAAAATACTCAACCGTTTCATAATTGAAATGATAGCAAGATTCGATTAAAGTTCAACTTTAATTTTGACCAAGCATTTATTCTTCTAATCCTTGATAGATTTAATTGCAAAAATAAGATTAATTATAAAGTGAGACAACTAATTTTTTATAAGTTCTTAGCTCTAAAAATACAGTGAGCGAATAAAGTTACCCTTCGACTTTTCCGATGATGGCAACTTAACTTATGATTCACAAAGGCTATATCTCCTTGCTGTTTACCATCCCAGAGATTTCATACGCGTTGACAACCCAAGGCTGACGATATCAAGATGGGGAAACCGCTGAACCCGCATTTTAAAAACCGGGAGCTGTTAAAATCGTTGGAACTTAACTCTAAAATACCCTGGTTATTGATGAACCTGTTAATGGTAAATGTCTCAACGCGACCACTAATACCACCAAAAGAAAGTTGCAGGGTGTTTTCGTTTAATGTCCACGCAAATGAAAACGGGAGCGCCTGACGAGCCTTCCAGCCGTTACCATTATTTATCCAGCTTTGGCGACGACCCGCACAGGAGTTTTGAACGCAATTGGTGAAACCGAAAGTATACAAAAAAGCACTCTCTGCACAAAAACCTAAGGTACAACTACTGGAAACCAGTTGCCACCACATCCCATTGAGTTGAGTTTTCGATATTATGGAGGCATTTACTGCGATAAAGCGGTTAACATATTCTTCAGAATCCAAAAACCCATTGATCAAATCGATAAGAACAAAAGTTCCTTGACTTAATCCGAATGCCCAAAAACTAAATCCTTGCGGATCTGGCTGTCGTTGCAGCATTCCTGCATATACCATGATGGTTTGTACTGCAGAAAAACTCTGTTTAACGAATTCAGGTGATTCTGAAAAACTCACCACCACAGCTCCCCGGGTGACACCGGCTTGAAGTTTATTTACCCAGAAATCCAGCTCTTCTGACCCCGGGCTTCTGAGCAAAACATTTTCATACAAACGAATGACAAAACCAACATCGTTCAAATCACCATAAAGATTATTGAATTCGTTAGAAATAGCGAACATCCCAGAAATCTCATTCAGAGTTCTTCCTGAAATGAATTGTTTTTTCCAAAATTCGAGTCCTTCAAAATCAGGAATGCGAGAAAAACTGGCTAAATATAATCGCACTATCGGAGTAACTTTGCTCTGAAATTCCGGAGATGCAAAAAAATTACTGATGACGTCAGCGCGAGAAATTGATCCATTTTCCAGCAGCCCAGCCCAAAATTGAATACCTCCCGCATCACCTTCCCTGCTTAGAAAATCTCGGTATTGCTGTTGAACAAATTGATGCGGGTCATCCAGTGCCGCCAAAGAGGACTTCTCCACAACCAAGCCAGATAAAAAAAGTAAAACGCTCAATGCGTAAATGTTTATTCTAACCCTATGCATAATACCCTCCCCAGAACAGAGACAACTTTATATGCATACAATAGCTACGCTTATATCATAGATTAGCCGTAAACAACAAATGAAAATTTATCCCTGCCCTTTAGCCATAACTCGCGTATCTAAATAGAATTAATATATAAGCAACTGTTTTCATTGAAAAAAGAAGTTTAATACGATTATTTTCATTCGCCATTAAGTTATTGCTTATTAATGAATTAATATTTATAGGTTATGCACTTATGACTTGAATTCAGGAGTATTTTACGAAAAAGAACATTGTTATTGACTTTTGAAGTTGTAACTAGGTAAACAAGGACTTTGTCGATCGCAACTTAAATCAAGTCCATCAAACCTAAACTACTACGCTTAACTTCAAATTAGTATTTTTGTGAAACGTCTCTCGGTTTTGTTTTTATGATTTGGCTATATTTATCACCAAGGTTAAAAGTCCTTTCCTCCCTGATTTAAGTGGCGAAGCAACCCAGAACTGTGGCTGTATTTATACAGCCATTTTTTTGTCTTTAACAAAGACAAATACAACTCTCA
>CAYYSO010000178.1:0-3403 GCA_964474415.1 uncultured Methylomarinum sp.
ATTCATTAAAAAATCATAATGAAGTGTATAAGAAGGCCGGTGCAGTACATGGTTGCGCTTTATGCAGCGGGGATCATATCGATTTTTTTGTCGAAGATGTCGGTCGTCACAATGCGGTGGATACGATCGCGGGTCATATGTGGCTGAATAATATTAAAGGGGAAAATAAAATTTTTTATACTACCGGCCGTTTGACTTCAGAAATGGTTATTAAAGTATCGCAAATGGGGATTCCTGCTTTATTATCACGTTCCGGCGCTACCCAAATGGGGCTGGATATGGCAAAACAGTCAGGTGTGATTTTGATTTCACGAGCAAAGGGTAAACATTTTTTGATATTGCAAGGTGCAGACAGTATTGATTTTGATGTTTAGGAATGGAAAAAGCAACTTTATCTAAAGATCACTTGAACTTAACAGTAAACGGTATTGTAATAGGAAGTATATAAATTCAATCTAAAATAAAGAAAAGGGTAAAAATAATGAAAATAGAGAAACTCTTAATCAATTTATTCACATTATTAACGTTATATTTGAATACTGGTTCAGCATGGGCAGTTGAAAATGCTGAAGACTCTGGCTCGCCTTATTGGCCGCTAATAGTATTATTGGCGGTACTAATTATTTTCAGAAAAAAGTTGATTGCTGAAGCGACTGTTCAAAAACATGATATCGGTCTCAGTGATGAAGAGAAAGTGCCTCAACAAGAAGAAAAAAAATTATCGGGTGATAATTCAGAAGATGTTATTGATTTAACGCAAAATGTGGAACAATGCCAAGGGACAACTGCAAAAGGAAGCCGGTGTAGTCGAAGCAGTAATTTAGCACCTGTTATTGTCAGCATAGAGAATAAAAAATACCAATTTTTGTCATGTAAACAACATAATAATGATGATTTTACGCCTTTTCATTTTAGATAAAGTTGGATTTTAATTAATATGACATAACTATAAATGCGTTATGTCCGGATTATTTTTGGGGAGTGATCAAATGGACGTAAAAAAAGAATTCCATGAATTAACAGAAACATTAAAACAACAACGTGATGAAATCGAAGTACGAATTCATCTTGCCAGTATGGAGGCAAAAGAAGAATGGCAAAAGGCTGAAAAACAATGGGAGCAGTTTATTGATACACTAGGTGTGATTACTGATGATACCAAAGAGACCGGTGCAGAGCTAGTTCATGCCACAAAAGTTATTGGTGATGAACTTAAAGAAACATACAAGCGTATTTCAGAACGTTTAGCAAAATAACAAGTTTGTATTTGCAAAATGAATTGCTTAACACCATAAAAAACGGTAATGCTGAATAACCTTCAAAACCTTTGCGACTCTTTAGAGTCGATGCTCAGTACCTTACTGCTGCTCTATTGTTGGTTTCTAGGTTCCTCAGTCATTACCGCTACTATCTCCGATACAGTAGACTAATTATTTTCCAGGTAGTTCAGTTTGGTTTTTCAGATATCTCGCTTGTTTCAAAAAAATCAGGTGGGTATAGAGGCTGGGATAAAGCTTTAACGAAACCCAACAATAAAGTTGAAATACTGGATTCCGATACCTATCTTTTTCAAGATATTGCAAATGACAATTAGCTGCTTCAGTTACGGATCCTTCAAAGTCTTTATTCAGCCTGTTCTGTCAGTGAGAAAAAGGATATGAATAAAAAAAAACTAATGTCAGGCCTTCTATTGCCGGTGATTTCAGCCTGTTCTACCCAGGAAACACTGCCTGCATCAAATCCTGAGCCAATGGATACAGTTGCAACTATATCGCTGAATAATGCTCTTCCAGCGCCTGATTTGACAATAGTTAAAGATGGAAAAACCTTGAAATTGGTCAGGATTATGGAAGGAGGCGCCTGTAAAAATAATCAGCAAGGCGCTGTAGGCATGTTCAGGCTTTATGCTGACCCTGAAGATATCGAGCGGATTAAACAAAATCAAGGAGCAAGAGTTTTTGCTGATTTTGAAGTGCTCATTGAAGCGTTTTCCATGCTGACATTGCAACAGGCAATTGATCGCCTTGATTTTCCAAATGACGCCTATGCAACACGGAATGAGGGTGAAGTTCAGCAAAAATTAGCCGATGAACTGGCAAATTTATTCATTAATTTAATTGCCGATGATATTGCTGAATTCGAGGCTGAAACGCAATTGACGATTGCTGTGAAACCTCTGCCGGATTCTTTACAGGTCTATTTAAATGGATGTGAAACACCACATGATCATTGATACGGACAGTTAGCATTATGTGTGGTCGATATAACTTGATAGCTGAACCGGAACAATTGATTGAGCATTTTAAACTGCAGCGTCTGCGGAAATATGAAAGCAGTTACAATATTGCACCCGGGAAAAAAATACTGACCATAGTACAACTGGATGACAGCAGTTATAAAGCGGTTAATTTATGGTGGGGATTGATTCCGTCATGGTCAAAAGATCGCAACATCAGCAGCCGTTTGATTAATGCCAGAGCTGAAACGATCAAGCAAAAACCCTCATTCAGATCAGCTTATAAAAAGAGACGCTGTTTAATACCCGCTACCGGTTTTTATGAGTGGCAAAAAATGGAATATGCTAAACAGGCATTTCATATTCATCGGCAGGATCAAGGTTTGTTCGCCTTTGCCGGGCTCTGGGAGCATTGGGAAAATAAAAAGGAGACAGTTTACTCATGTACTATTATCACCACATCGGCCAACCGGTTGATGCAATCGGTTCATAATCGTATGCCCGTGATTATTAGCTCACGGAATTATAATCAATGGCTGGATAAACGGACATCCACTGACGAGCTGGATGGTTTATTAGCGGAAGATAGCTATCAGGAACTTATTCTGTCTGAAGTCAGCGATTGGGTTAATAATCCTATGCATGATGACAAAAATTGTCTGGATAACTATTACAAGCCAAATTCAAACAGTAGTTTAATAGAAATATAAAAAATGAGAATTATGAAGCCAATATAATACAAAAATTGCAGAGGTTTTTCCCGAAATACGTCAGACAGGCGTTTGTGTTTACCTTCTTTTTTCAGTTGATTATAAAGTGCCCGTTGTTCAACATAGCGTTTGTGTTGATATTCGTTCAGTAATTCAGTGGCTTTAGCCAAATCATTTTCTTTTTTAATCCATATTGCAGGCATTGAAACCCCCCAGTTTCCTGCCGAAGTTTCATAAAAATCAATTTCATTTTTAGATAATAGCTCGCGGACATCTTCAGATTCATCTTCTGGAACGCCGCGCAGTGAGAAAAATAATGTTGCCATATGTTAGTTGTTTAATAGAATATTTTTTGTAACTACTCAGCGTAACTAATTGAACGAAAAGTATTTAATATCAGTCGCTTGCGGAAGAAGTGTATGTGACATGGATGTCACATTCAAGCCTACATGGATGT
>CAYYSO010000179.1:0-3403 GCA_964474415.1 uncultured Methylomarinum sp.
CATAGGCATTGTCATTCAGTAATGATGTCCCCGCTTCAGGACTTATCTTTCGTTCTCTGATCAATTTTTCTATAGTTTCTATGGAAAACTGCCGCTGTTCTTTAATTCTGCCTTTAAGCATATCCAATGACAATAACGGCAGTTCATCAACTACCGTACTATTTTTTAATTTTTCCAGCTCGCGAATCAGCTGAGCTATCTGATAACGAATCAGGTCATATTCAGCAATCAGGTGTTGATTGCTGGAGCGGTTACTTTTTAACAGATTTTTTTGTAGATGTTTCATTCCTTTGACTGCTTCAACCAATTCCAGGTTAGCTTCGCGCAACCAGTGCAAGCGACCGGATTGTTCAAACTCCCAGTTAAAGCGAGCCTGACTGATAAACTCTATAATTGCACTGTATATCACTTTAATATGGCGATCATATGCCTCATCAATATTGTATCCGGCTATCTGCTTATATCGAGCAATGACTTCTTTCAGGTCTTGTTCGGAATAAACGTCCCTCCGATGTAACCCTAATGTCTTTAAAATAATATGTACCGCATTCCCGTATAAATGCTTGGTTTCCTGTTGCACCGCTTTAACGGCAGTATCCGGATATTGTAATGCCGAGCGAGTCAAATAATTCGGTTTATCAATCGTAGCTCTTTTTTCGGTCATCACGGCTTCTAACAATCGGGCTAAAGGTTGAGCTAACGGCAACATAACGCTGATACCAACCAGATTAAACAAAGAATGGAACGCCGCCAATTTCAAGGTATAGTCATCAGATGCTATTCCCACCACCTCACAAAACCGATCGACCAACCAGACAAACTGATTCAGTAACATTACCGCCACCAGTCCTGTAAAAACATTAAAAAGCAAATGTGCAGCTGCCAGACGTTTGCCTTTTATATTGGCGCTCAGGGAACCCAGAATCGCCGTAATGGTTGTCCCTATGTTAGCGCCTATCGCCAGCGCCAACGCATTTTGGTAAGTAATCTGCTGAGCAGCCAAAGCGGTAATAATCAATACCATCGTTGCATCACTTGACTGGATGATTATCGTGGTCAATATCCCCAGAATCACGAACACTATCAGACCCTGTCCACCGGTCATGGCGTATTCGCTCAGATCAAAAGTATTTTTGAAGGTATCAAAACCTTCTTTCATATAATGAATACCTAAAAACAAAAAACCGATTCCGCTCAGGATATAGCCAACCCCTTGCAAATTTTTTGATTTATTTAGCATCAACAACACCCCGAAAACCAGCAGAGGCATGGCATATGCGGAAATATTCACTTTAATACCAAAACCGGCTACTAACCATGCACCGGTAGTCGTGCCGAGATTGGCGCCAAATATAATTCCGATTCCGGCAGCAAGATCCAGTAAACCGGCGCTGATAAAAGAAATGATCAACACCGACAATAATGAGCTGGATTGCATCATCATGGTGGTCACAATACCAAAACACAACCGCCTGATCAGGCTGTCGGTAATAGTCCGCAGCACTTTTTCCAGAATACTGCCGGTAAAAAACCTAAACCCTTTTTGCAAGGAAATCATACCAAATAAAAATATCGCAATACCGGCAACAATAGTTTTAAAATCAGCGCTATACCAGAAACCCAGCGCCAACAGGACTAAAAATAAAAAAAAGACGCCGTTTTTAATCATACTATCCCTTCCTCGGCATGCATTATTATCCTGAAAATATCAGTTAAATACAGCTAAACCTGTATAACTCATTGAATGTTAAAATCAACACAATTATTTGCCAGCCACCCGCCTGGTGAATTAAATTTGCTTCACAGTTTTGTGAAAAAATCCGTGCCCAAATGATATCTTGGAACTGAATCAGTAATTTTCCGGATCCGCAAACTAACAAAAAGTGTTGACATTGTTTATGTCTTTCAACATTGACGGTGTATACTTTATGTCTGTTAAAATCACCAGAAATAATAAAAAGGCTTAAATCTGATGGCTGAAAAAACAGTAAGCAAGCACCTCATTAATCTTGAAAAATATTTTGCAGCTAGCAATCCTGTTTTGCAAAAAACGAGCAAAGTATTCCATGAACTCGATCAATTGGAATATGATATGGGGTTGATTGATAACGATGAAACTACGGCCCGTAAAAGCTCATGGTGGCCGATTATCAGTACACTGGGCGGACATTCTCCTGCAAAAAACGATTTCATTAATCGTTACTTAGGTACTCACTTAAATTCCACCAGTCATAAATTTACCGTTCTTCAATATACGCCACAGAAAACGACTACCACCCTACCGGGTACTGCTCTAGATGCCGATCACCGCCTCCCCTTTTATCAGGTCAGTCGCGATATAGAGCAAGTTGCTAAAGGCGAAGGCAATAAAATTAATGCATATCTTGAACTTGTTACAACTAACAGTGAAGCGTTGAAAGGCAAGTTATTAATTGATACACCTGTACTGGGTATCCACTCAGAGAATGCAGTCAATCCGTTATTACGTAAACGTGTTATTGACATGTCTGACCTGGTATTGGTCTTTACTGATCTGTTTGATGCCGAAGCAGATCTCATTAATGATACTCTGAATAATATCATTGAATATCAGGATTCAAACAAGTTTCTATATATTATTGACCATTCTGAAATCAGTCTGGATCAAAATAAAACTAACGAAATCATATCATCCTGGCAAAGGCGACTGGCTAAACTGGGAATCAATACAGGTCAATTCGTTGTCTTGAGCGATTCCGGCGACACCTCAATTATCGATAACCGCATCATTAATATTGAAAACGCCCGCTCCTACCGGGTACTGAACTCGCTGGAAAAAAGCATTCGCAGCATTGATGACATTCTGTTTCCTGAAGTTGAAAAAGCAATTTCCATCTGGAAAGACAGAACTAATACAACCACGCTGATTGTCCTTGGATTTATCATAACCCTGATTCTTTTCGCCGAAATCACTTTTGGTATAGTTGATTTATTTTTTGATCCGATCATTGGACCTGTTTTTCTACTGATTCTTATCGCTATTCTGGTTCCTTTACATTTAATTATTAGCCGTGTACATGCAAAATTTATTATCAATAAATTACATGACAGACAAAAACAACTCAATCTATCCGAAAATTTGTCAGGTTTATTTGAAAAAAGCCTGTCCTTCTGGCGTGTTTTATTACCTATTAGAAGTCCAGTCGCAAAAAACAACAAAACCCGTAAAAAATCAGCTCGTTTACTTGAACAATGTAAAGACTTGGTTCAATCACTGAATGACCAGTTTAGTCATTATCATGATGATAGTTATAATGCAGCGAACGATGTAAACGAGACATATAATTAATAATAACTAAAAGTCTTTACCCATTATGAATACTTTTCGACATTATCTACCACTCTGTTGGTTTGGAGAAAATCC
>CAYYSO010000180.1:0-3389 GCA_964474415.1 uncultured Methylomarinum sp.
CTGCAGCGCTGGAATTGTCCAAACAAGTCGAAAATGCGATTATCGTGGCGATTATCTGTGACCGTGGTGATCGTTATTTATCTACTGGTGTTTTTCCCGGATGATTAAAATTGATGTCTGGATGTGGCGCATAATCAAAATTACAGGACAGTTGTTTGTTATTGGCTGGACTGGATAAAGCGTAACCTGCCCAGCATTATGTCGCATACGTTAAGGGGCTGTATCTTCAATATAGTTTTTGGTTTGCTTTGGACGCCTGGCGCGTTTGCTTTGGATGCAGTTTCATTGGCGGTGAAAAAGATTGCGGCTGATGATTGGACATTGCAAGATGTAGAGTTGGCTGTTTTTGATATTGATAAAGAAAGTCCGCAATTCTCTCTATTGTCGGCGCAGTTGACATTACCGCCTCCATTTGATGATTTTATTGCGCTGAATATTCGCTGTAAACAATTCCATTGGCTTAGAAATTATCTGGATTGTTCGCAAGGGCAGGGACGTCTCGGTTCAAATAAACTGGCTTCTCCTACTTTCTATTTTTCATTTCAGGTTCAGGATCAACAAGGCATAATCAACATCAGCCGGTTGGCCGTATTCGGTGGCAAGGTTGACGTTTACGCCCGTGAAAAGGAGGGTAGATGGGACATAGGAATCAAGGCAAAAGCTATAAGTCTTGCCAAACTGACAAGTTTTTTGCCTTTGCAGTCGCTGGAAACCATGACAGGCCGAGCTGATTTTGAAATTGAACTGAAAGGATTGGAAGATAATCTTAAGCAGTTGTTGGTTTCTGCATTACTTAAAAAACTGTCCATGCAAACCAGACAAGGTAAGATTGCCGGTGAAGGGCTGATGTTGAAGAGCAATCTGGTAGCGCATAAAAAAATCGCCGGGTGGCAATGGAATAACAGCAACCATATTTTGGCTGGCGGCTTATATTTAGAGCCGGTTTATCTGGAGATTGATAATAAGCAGGTTGTGACTCTGGCAGCCAGAGGCTTTTGGCTGCCTGAACGGAAAAAAATAAAAGTGGATGCGGCAAAACTGAATCATTCACATGTCGGTTTGCTGCAGGGGGCGGCAACAATCAATTATCAGGCTGGTTTTAAAATTGAATCGGCTGATGTAACTATTGATATTCCACGATTACAGACTGCCGCTCCTGTTTATTTGTCCCCCTTTTTAGAGACTGGGGTATTTGATGGAATAAGTTTGGCCGGTTTGATGAATGCTAAATTTTCGTTGAAGCAAAATACCATATCGGCTATGACAGTCGATTTTAAAGATTTAATGTTGAATGATGCTGAACAGCAATTTCAGTTGAGCCATGTTAATGGTCAAATTAACTGGGCGAAACAGGTAGATAACAGTCAGCCGTCTTTTATAAGTTGGCAGCAATTAAAAGTTAAAGCGATTCCATTCGAGCAGGGACAACTGGATTTTGCAATAGTCGACAAGCAGTTCAAGTTGTTAAAGAAAGCAGATTTAACCGTTTTAGGAGGGACGCTGTTTATAGATCACTTCAGTTTTGCAGCAGTGGAAAATGATGATGCTGCCGTGTATTTTGAAGGGGGAATAAATGGGCTGTCGCTCACGCAATTATCTGCAGCATTAAACTGGACGCCGTTGAGCGGAGAACTTAGCGGTTATATACCATCGGTACATTATCGGAACAAAAAACTGGAATTGGATGGTGAATTGAAAATGCAAGTGTTCGGTGGTGAAGTGACCATTAAAAAACTGGCTTCTTCAGGGATGTTTTCCGATTTTTCTCAGTTTTATACCGATATTGAAATCGATAATCTGGACCTGAATTCGATTACTCGCAGGTTCCAGATAGGGAATATCGAAGGTCGTTTGTCGGGGTTTGCTCACAATGTATACCTGGAAAACTGGTATCCGGTTTCTTTTTATGCCTGGCTGGGAACACCGGAAGATGATGATTCCAGACATAGAATCAGTCAGAAGGCGGTGGAAAACATTGCCAGTATTGGTGGCAGCGGCGCGGCGGATGTGATTTCCAGAGGGTTTCTCAGGTTTTTTGATACCTTTGGTTACGATAAGCTGGGCTTTGGTTGTTATCTGCATCAGGGCGTTTGTCAGATGATGGGGGTTGAAGCGGCAGACAATGGTTATTATCTGATAAAGGGCGGAGGCCTGCCCAGAATCAATGTGATCGGCTATAATTCCCGCCTGGATTGGGATGTACTGATGCAGCGTTTAAGCAGAATTGTTGCCTCTGATGAGGTTGTTGTCGAATAGTGGAAGGTAGGTTGGGCGAGGTATGGCAGCCTCCTTTTACCTGCGTATATTTTGTTTCTTGAGAGATACCTAGTCGGAGAACGTTATGAGAAAGATACCTTTTATAAGTGCATTATTTTTAACCGCATGTGTCACCATTAATATTTATTTTCCTGCGGCGGCTGCCGAGAAGGTGGCTGATGAAATTATTCAGGAGATACAAACAGAGCAACCGAATAAACAACAGGGTGATACGACACCGCAATCCAGTTTGCCCAGCAGCTCTGGTGTGCCGGATAAATCCGAATGGCAGGTCAGTCTTTTTCAAGTGTTGGATCAGGCCATTGCTGTCGTAATTTCACCTGCTCATGCAGGCGTTAATCTGTCAGTTGATACTGCTGAAATCAGACGCATAAGAGCCAGTATGCGCGCCCGGTTTGCAGCGCTTAAAGGGTTTTATAGCAGGGGGCTGGTGGCTATTAAAGCAGATGGGTTGTTGACAGTCAGAGGCAGTGTGCCTCTAAAGGACCGTAATAAGGTCAATAAACTGATCGCGGCAGAAAATTCAGATCGTAACAAATTATATCAGGCCATTGCCAATGCCAACGGGCGCCCGGAATGGTTTGCACAGATTAAATCGACTTTTGCTTCCCGTTGGGTGGGTAATGCCCGATCCGGTTGGTGGTATCAAAGTCCAAATGGCAGCTGGAAACAAAAATAGAGATGGCGCGTAGAAGAATCAGAAAGAAAAAATTATCGGAAACTCCGGTTAAGGTATCCATAGAATCCTTGTCACATGACGGTCGCGGGGTTGCGCATGTTGATGGCAAGGTGATTTTTATCGATGAAGCATTACCCGGTGAAGAGCTGGAATTTATCTATACCGACAGCCGCCGTGATTACGCGGAAGGTAAGGTAGTAAATTTGCTGAGTCGTTCAGAACACAGGATTGAGCCGGAATGTTCACATTTTGGTGTGTGCGGCGGCTGTAGTTTTCAACATGTTGACGATGCCGAGCAAATTCATTTTAAGGAGACTTTATTAAAAGAACAGTTCAGCCGGATTGGCAAGGTGGATATTCCACAAATCTGGGAACCCTTGACCGGCCCACATTGGGGTTACCGGCGTAAAGCCCGTATGGGGGTTAAATATGT
>CAYYSO010000181.1:0-3317 GCA_964474415.1 uncultured Methylomarinum sp.
TGCAAACCATGAGCGTAAAAATTTATCACAATCCGCGCTGCAGCAAATCCAGACAGACACTGCAGTTAATTAAAGAACAGGGTATTGAGCCGGAAATCATTGACTATCTGAAAACACCGCCAACTGCTGCAGAATTAAACGATATTCTGAACATGCTGGAGATGCAGCCTCGCGAGTTGATGCGTAAAAAGGAAAAAGAATATAAAGAAACCGGCATGAATGATGAATCATTGGAACGTGATGCATTGATCAATGGCATGGTCAATACCCCCAGATTGATTGAGCGTCCTATCGTGCTGGCCAATGGTAAAGCGGCTATCGGCCGTCCGCCAGAAAATGTTTTAACAATTTTATAATCAGATGGCAAAAATTCTGGTTTTGTATTACAGTCGTAACGGCAGTACCGAAAACATGGCTCGCCAGATTGCCCGAGGCGTTGAATCGGTCAATGGTTGCGAAGCGGTATTGAGGACAGTAGCGGAAATATCCAGCCTGTGTGAAAAAACAGCTGATGTTATTCCTGAGCGCGGCGCTCCTTACGCCACCCTGGATGACCTGAAAAACTGTGATGGTCTGGCACTGGGCAGCCCCACTCATTTCGGCAACATGGCCGGTGCCTTAAAGTATTTTATCGACAATACTACCGAACTGTGGTTTTCAGGTTCGTTATCCGGCAAACCCGCTGGTGTTTTTACATCGTCCAGCAGTATGCACGGAGGCCAGGAGAGTACGCTGTTATCCATGATGCAGCCATTAATGCATCAGGGTATGTTAATCATGAGTATTCCCTGTAATGAAATCGCCCTGAAGGAAACCCGTAGCGGCGGTACTCCTTATGGCCCCAGTCATTTATCTGCTACCGGTAACAGCTTGAGTGACCATGAAAAAATTATCTGCCAGACTCTGGGAACCCGACTGGCAAAAACCGCTATCGCACTGTTAAAATGAAACGAACCTATTTCTATTATGCCGCTTTGGGTGGTTTTTTCGGTTTATTCGCCTTATTAATGGCCTGGAATACTATTCTGGCGCCATCAGAGCACTTTCCGGTTGCCCTGGTTTTGCTGTTTTCAGTGACACCATTATTGTTGCCATTCAGAGGCATGCTCAACGGTAATTTAAAAAGCTGTACCTGGATGAGCTATATCAGCCTGCTCTATTTTACTCATGGCGTCGCTGAAGCTTATGCCAACCAGGCCGAACGAAATTATGCCCTCGCAGAAATCGTATTCAGTCTGCTGCTTTGCTTTGCAGCCGGTTTATACGTATATAAGGTAGAAAAAAATTAACTGTCATGGCTGTTCAGTTCCCGCTACAATTTGAATTTCAAAGCAATCAAAGTTTCGACAGTTTTTTTCCCGGCAGCAATGCTGAAATCATTACCCACTTACAGGAATTTATTGGCTCACAAAATGAGCAACAGATTTATATCTGGGGTGGAGCCGGTCAAGGTAAAAGCCACTTATTAAAAGCCAGCTGTCTGGCCGCTAACGAAAAAAACAAAACTCCTTTTTACCTGTCGTTTAACGCTACCGAGTTACCCAATCCCGCCATACTTGAAGGAGTGGAAAACATAGACCTCGTATGCCTGGACAATATTGAGCACGTAGCCGGAAACAGCGACTGGGAGCGAGCGCTATTCAATTTCTATAATCGTCATCGGGATAATGGTAATCAGTTACTGCTGACAGCATCCTGCCCCCCCAAATATTTACTTTTTCAACTTCCGGATTTGAAAACCCGCATGAGTTGGGGACTGACCTTAAAATTACAGTTGCTCAATGATGAACAGCTCATCAAAGCCTTAATTCACAAAGCCTACTTTACGGGATTTACACTACCGGATAATGTAGGACGCTTTCTGCTTGCACATTATGAACGTGATTTACCTGCATTATGGCTGTTACTGGACAAAATTGACCAGGCAACACTGGCCGCTAAACGCAAACTAACTATTCCATTTTTAAAACAGATTATGGCCGCCCCAGATGAACGATAAAGTTTTAATTGTTGGCGCCGGTGCCATCGGCAGTTTTTACGGTGCATTATTATCAAAGGCAGGAGCTGAAGTATCAGTCGTTTGCCGCTCTGATTACGATGTTGTAACCCGGCGAGGTTATAAAATCCATAGTCATAACCTTGGAAACTGGAACTTTAAACCGGCACAAATTGTAAAAAAAACAGCGGAATTTCAAGGTCCGGCTGATTACCTTATACTCTGCAGTAAAATCACTGCCGATATTAACCGGGTCGAACTGATTCGCGATGCCGTTTCTTCACAAACCGTAATTGTTTTTATTCAAAACGGTGTAGAAGTCGAGCAGGAATTAATAAACGCCTTTCCCAATAACGAAGTCGTCAGCGGCCTGGCTTTCATCTGTTGTAACCGTCTTGAGCCGGGGGTAATTACTCATCTTGCTTACGGAAAACTCACGCTTGGCAACGTGCCGTCCGGTGTTAGTGTCAAAACCCGTCATTTAGTGGACTTATTTAACTGCAGTGGTATTGAATGTACCGGCTTAGATAATATTATCACCGGCCGCTGGATAAAGTGCGTCTGGAATGCGCCATTTAACCCATTGTCAGTATTATCCGGCGGCCTGTCCACAGAGGATATTTTACAGACTCAGGAAACCTTTATTCGCGAAATAATGCAGGAAGTCTGTACTATTGCAACGGCCTGCGGTCACCCATTACCTAATAGCATCATAGACACAAACATAAACAATACTTATGACATGCCACCTTACAAAACCAGTATGCTGTTGGATTTTGAACAGGGCCATCCAATGGAGACAGAGGTTGTCTTAGGTAATACTGTTCGCGCCGCAGAACGCGAAGGAGTGAACTGTCCAAACTTAAAAGCCTTATATGTCCTAATGAAATTAAGAGAGTTGCAAATTCAATCATCATCCAAACCGGGATAACAACCCTTTACCTCCGGCATGTGTTGCGGTTATTCGCCTGACTGCACAAGAATCCTGCAACCGGGTCTTTCTTTATTTATACCCAAATAAAACCGCCTCAATCCTGTGTAGTTATTGGTTAAAGAAGAATCCTTACCGCACAGAAAATACAACTAAAAAATCATTCGCATCTGGCCAAGTAAAATTCAATACTTTATTTACTCTGTTTTTCAAAAGATTTAGGTTAAAATAGGAAGTTTTTTAAAGTCTTTTATTACGATTTTAAAACCGGTAAATATTCACTGCATTAATCAGTATGTCCGTCTGGTTAAACTAAAGTTTATGAATCCGACAACAACCTTGCCTCGGCGGGGCGTTAATAGTTTTTTATGTCCATTTTTTAGAGTACAA
>CAYYSO010000182.1:0-2019 GCA_964474415.1 uncultured Methylomarinum sp.
GACAATCAACCCGATATTAATCAGATGGTTTTGCTGTGAAAGTTAACGGGACAGCAGTGTAGTTTTTTATTAATTTACTATTTTAGGGAACGATATGATGGCTGAAGAGAAATCCACTCACTTATGCAGAGAGTGCTTTCACTGTTGAGTGTGAACATGGTTTTGCGCAGTAATCGCTGCAAGCTGCTTAACGCGATCATCTCGTATCTGCACAGCTACCTTACGAATTTGGCTGTTGTTTTGTTTCCCGCTCGATTTATCCCAAATCCAATCGGCCATGCTGCTCCGGCTCTCGTTATCCTTACACCGTTTGCCGGCGAAAGACACGAATTGCAATCCCGAACAGTAACGAACCGATAACTAACAAGGCCAAAGCCTGGGGCCATAATTCTGCAATACCTGCCCCTTTCAGGAATATTCCGAGAATAACATCCATGTAATATCGTAGCGGGCTGACCAGAGAAAGGGTTTGCAGAAATTCGGGCATGCTCTCGATCGGCACCAGAGTGCCTGACAGAAACATCAGGGGGAACAGACCGAAGAAGGAAAGCAGCAATGCCTGTTGTAATGTCTTGCTGATGGCAGATACCAGCACCCCGATACTGATTGCACTGAGCAAGAACAATGCAGTGAGCAACAGAAACAACGCCAAACTACCGCGCAGTGGGACTCCAAACCACCAGACTATCAGCAGACTGGGAAATACCGATAACAATCCCATCCCCAGAGTAGGAACCGTCTTCGCCAAAAACAGTTCACCGATACGGATGGGGGTCACCATGAGTTGCTCAATGGTACCAACCTCCTTCTCCCGCACGATGGACGCGGCTGGATGAATAACCCCCACCATTAATGCAGCCAGAGCTATCATGGACAACACCATAAACGAGGTATAGGTCTGATCGGGGTTATACCACACGCGCAGCACCGGTTTGACCTGTGCAACGGCAACCATCTTGTCCGGTTGCCATTCCCGTTGGAAACGCGCCAGGATCTGTGTAGCATAGCCCCGGGCAATGGTTGCGGTATTGGAGTTCGTGCCGTCCAGCAGGAGTTGCACTACTGGTGATGCACCACGGCGCAGGTCCTGATCAAACTTTTCCGGAATCACGATTACCAGGCTGGCCTTGCCCTGGTCCAGCCACTCACCGGCCGCAGACATGGCAGGTGGGTAACCCTTGATTTCAAAAGCCTCGTTATTCCGAAAACTATCCAGTAAAGCCCGGCTGGCGACACTGCGATCCATATCCACTGCCGCCATTGGCAGGTGCTTTACATCGAAGCTGAGAGCATAGGCACAAATGACCACCTCAATGGTATAGAGCCACAAAATCAGGAACAGAATGACGCGGTCACGGGAGAACTGGATGATCTCCTTGGTCAACAAGCTCGTCAGACGCATGGTCAGGCTACCTTTTTCCGGAATCGCCAGGCTGCAAGGAAGAATACAATAAGGGTATATAGCAGCAGAATGACAACGTTGATCCACAATACTTCCAGGCCGCCCCCCTTTAATACAATACCCCGTGACAATTCCACGAAGTAACGGGTGGGGAATATCGTAGTATAGAGTTGCAACACATAGGGCATGGTAAAAATCGGGAACAGAAAGCCGGAGAACAGAAATGAAGGCATCAGGGTTATGATCAGGGCCAGCAGCATGGCGGTCAGCTGGCTGCGGGTTATGGTAGATACCAGCAAGCCAATGCCGACCGTGCAAAATACGAAAATAAAAGCAGTGGCCAGCAAAAATCCTAGATTGCCCTGAAACGGAACCTGGAACCAGAAAAAACCGACACCGATCACCATGATCATCTGGGCAAAGGCGATCAGGCCATAGGGGATCAGTTTACCAACAATGAATTCCGCCGGAGTCAAGGGGGAAGCAAAGATCTGCTGGATTGAACCGCTTTCTTTCTCACGCACCAGTGCCAGGGCCGTGAGCAGCGGTGGAAAGGCCATCAGAATCACCGCGTACAGTCCGGGCACAACATAATTGACACTGCGCATGGGCGCGTT
>CAYYSO010000182.1:2119-3317 GCA_964474415.1 uncultured Methylomarinum sp.
AGCGCAACATCATTCACATCCAGGGATATCGCATAACCAAACAGGAATAGCATCACCAGCGGTAACAATGCAGACACACCGACCGTGATCGGATCGCGAATGATCTCGCGTGCTTCCTTGGCAATAACTGCCTGCAGTCGGTGCCGGTTCACCGTATGGCCTCGGTCAATGGTGCGCTGGCTTTTCCCTGGTTGATGTAGGCCATAAAGACAGTTTCCATGGTGGCGGAGTCTGGCAGGGACAAAGCTGCCCGCAGCTCCGGAATGCTGCCCACCGCAATCAGGCGACCTTCGTACATCAACCCCAACCGGTGACAGTAACTTGCCTCTTCCAGGTAATGGGTAGTTACAAAAATAGTCATTCCGGCAAGGGCCAGGGACTGGATCAACTGCCAGAAACGCTGGCGTGAGTTTGGATCGACCCCCGAGGTCGGTTCATCGAGAAACAATACGGCCGGCTTATGCAGAATACTGCATGCCAGCGCCAGTCGCTGGCGCAGGGCGCCTGATATTTCCTGAACCCGTCGATCTTCCATCCCGCCCAGCCCGACCATATCACTGGCCCAGGCAATTGCCTGTATCCGCGCTTGACCATCAAGCCCGTAGACCCCGGCAAAGAAATTCAGGTTCTCCGCAACGGTCAGATCGGTATAGAGCGTAAAACGCTGGGACATGTAACCGATCCGGCTGCGTAAGCGCATGGGCTCCCGGATCACATCGATGCCAGCCACCTGGAGTTCACCGCTGACCGGTTTCAGCAAGCCGCACATGGCACGGATCAGGGTGGTCTTGCCGGCACCGTTGGGACCCAGGAATCCAAACACTTCCCCGGCTGGCACAGTCAGGCTGACATGATCTACAGCAACAAAATTGCCGAAGCGGCAAGTCACCGTCTTGAGTCGAACACCTTCCAACATGGAATCTGAATCCGGTGCCAGGAGGGAGGACAGCTTGACAGGTACCATGGCATCGGCTTCCGTTGCGGTCAGTTGCACAAATATATCCTCCAGCGAGGCTGGAACATGTTGCAACACTCCCAGACTCTTGAGCACTGGTACAATATCTCCGTCGAGCCTGGCCGATGGCTTTAGCAGGATGCGCAAGACCCTGCCCGACCACCGCAAACCACCAATTTCGGAGCGCCCAGCCAGAACCTTCAGTGCCTGTTCTGGATGCTCGGTTTTTAATTCGAACACACT
>CAYYSO010000183.1:0-3316 GCA_964474415.1 uncultured Methylomarinum sp.
AACAAATTGGTACTCGTTGAGCTGCTTTTAATACTGGTTTTACTCATACGGCAATCGGGATCAGAGTCCGAGATATCCTCACAAAAAGATAAAAGTATAGGCTAACATAAAATACTATCCATGCATCATAGAAAGAAGGTGGCCAGCGCAGCCAGTCTTTAATATCTGAAGTTTCCTAGTTTTGGTATACATAAACATTAGTAATTACCAATATAGCAATTAAGTGCCACATCCTTTAACTAGAGTAATTAATTGTGTGTTACCCTTAACCCATTGATATAACAACCAATATTTCATCCTGGCAAGAATTGCTAAAAAAATCACATTAACCGAAAAACAAGAAAAGATTTTACGCGCTCTTTTGAAAGGTCAGACAGTTCCCGCACACCTTCAACAGCGAGCATCAATCCTTTTTGTATTGTTCAGAAGGAAGAACTAATTTCGATATTATGGATGAATTGGGTGTTCATAAAAAACCATATCAAAATGGAGAACTCACTGGGCCAAAAACGAAGAGACATTGCTTGCGATTGAGACAAAAGAACAAGGTATCGCCTGCCAACGTTCAATTGAACAGGTATTAAGTGATGCTCCTCGTAGCGGAGTGCCTTGTAAATTTACTGCAGAGCAAATTTGTCTCATAGAATGTGGCCTGTGATTCTCCCGAAGAGAATGGGTTGCCGTTGAGTCACTGGTGTTTGTCCTCCCTGGCCGATGAGCTGGCAAAAAGGAAAATCGTCGACAGCATTTCAACCAGCCAATTGCAGGTTTTTTTAAAATCAGGCCAATATAAAACCCCATAAAATGAGACAGTGGATTCATACCCCCATCAAGAATTAGGCATTCTTGCCTTTCACTACATTTTTAATTTCCTCCCACGACACACCTTGTACCGCTCATGATTCAAGCTCTAAATACCTCTCTTCAGCCAGCTTTGCCCACGCCTCATCTACACCTTCATCTTGCTTTGATTCTAAAGAAGAAATAAAGCAACACGCTATTAATGCTTTTTCATCAGCTGAAAGTTCTTTAATATTTTCAATAGCCTGCTTAAACATAACCGACATACAAGCTCCAATGCTTTAACTTTATCTGAATTTTAACATACCGAGGCCATTTCACTAGCATTGCCGGTTTTTAGATATTCACAGTCTGAATTTATGGATTAAATAGCAAAGCGGCAACGCCAGCTTGAAGCGTTTACCGACAAATGATAACGAGGCATAACCGTTATAAATTCGTCTCCAGTATTTGTCCAGTATGAGGTAATCGCCGGTACGCTGTAAAATCTCGTCCATATAGATGCGAATCGCTTTTTTTGCCAGAAAAGTATGTCCGCCTGCAGCGTTATCAATAGAGATATGAATTTTGGCAATGGTGGGATCAATGCCCCAGTAATTCCAGTCATCGACCAGTTGCATATAACCCTTGCCCAGTCCACTGAGTTCGATGGCCATATTCAAACCCAGTAATTCCGGCAGAAATTGCTCAGGAAAACAGGATAGCGACAGCATAAATACGGGCAAATCAAAGGCGCTGCGGATAAAACCTGAATGTTTGATAAATTCTGCACTATAAACCGGCGGAAGCTGAATCGCCAAACTGTCCAGCAATTGTTGAAAAATATACGGATGGTTTTGCTGCAGATGTCCATTACCCACTTCATCACAATAAATACTGAACAAAATCTCAGTGATTTCAGCACTGGTATTGTGTAACGACAGGCTGTTCTGTAACCAGCAACCATCGATCAGAATCATCGGCGCCATCTGCTCCAGTCCCCAGACATAGGCTTGCTTAGAAAACCTCGGTTTTCCTTGAAAGGGTTGATACGCCTTGATTTCCCGTTGATAACTGTTTTCTATAAAGGCATCGAATTGTGAGTGGCTGTAGCATTTAAAGGGAAGTCGGTTAAACATTGCGCAAGCCTTTAACAGGCTTGCCGCTTTAGCTCTGGCCGTTGGTAATACCTCTGGAAACAGGTCTGAGTTTAGCAGATAGTAATACAATTCTCTGTTACTTGATTGTGCATATTTTCTGACTGCTTGAGAATCCTCGTAGATCGGCTCAGCGATAACCGGTTTTTCCTCAATTATCACAGTATCAGTTGAGTCTTCATTTAGCCAGTTCAGCAAAATTTCCCGTTCAGAGGCATTCAGTACGCCAAACATAGGCCCGTTAAAATCAAATAAATTCAGCAAAGGGCTTTCTGCCGGTTTTTGTTTGCTGACATAAGCAGACTGCTTTAATGCTTGCAAAAATTCCTGGCTGTTTGTCGGCATTCCGGCAAACCATTGATCTAGACATTTTCCCTGTACCTGTATTTTATGATGGTGCCCAATGGCCGCTGCCGCTTTTTGCTGAAATAACCGGGCCGCCAATTGCTGAGCTAACAGCGGTTGTCCCAGTAGGCTAAATAACCGCTCTCTGCAGCGGTGCATGTGCCGTTGATAAAGCCAAAACCCCTTCTGTAGCCGCTGCCATAATAGCGATTGCTGATGGGGAAATAACGACAAATACTCGTTGATACAATGCTGTAAACAGGGCAATTGTTGCTCCGCCCTTTGCTGTCGCTGCGCAAAAAAAATCTGCGGCGTGTGATGCTGCTCAGGAAAACAGACTTCAACCAAAGTAGGCATCTGACAATAAGCCAGGGTGAATCCAACAATTTCAGGAAACAACAGCCTGGGAAATCGCATCATAGCCTGCTGAACCACTGCAAAATCAATCATTTCTGACAATATTGCAGATTGCTGGCTGTAGTCATAACAATACAATTTGGGAACCTTGATACCGATAGACAACATCAAAGTGCGATGCAACGCCAGTAAATCAGTTCCTCCCTGCCCTTTACCGGTAAGCTGCAAATAAATAGCCATCAGTTGTACTGCAATCGGGTTCTGACTGGTTGAACTTTGTGTCATATGCTGCAGCCAGCAGGGTTGTGTCATCAGTATGGACGCAGTTTGATGGACACATTCGCGTACATTTTTCTCATTTAGCAAATACTCAGGTAAAGAGGCTATCCTGTTAGCCTGAAGTTGCAATAGTTTTTCCTGGCTATATTGTTCGTTTGAAGAGAAACAGATGGCTTCAGTTTTGTTGAACTCCTGATTGATAAAGGCATAAGCTCTGGGCATCAGGGCATGTAAAGGTGTCGGTTGATTAAGCTGATAAAACAACTCTCGCCGACCAATAACAGAATGTGTGGTGTTAACAAAATCAGCTGCATTCTCTAACCCCGGGGAAAATACATACTCTGGCTTATTCATGATAAGGCTTACAAATCAGATAATCATTTACCACCAGCGCATCC
>CAYYSO010000184.1:0-3300 GCA_964474415.1 uncultured Methylomarinum sp.
CTGTGTAATCTATTGTTATTTCAATTGGTTACGCAGCCTTCTACTCTAATTGTGTAAAAGTGTCAGGTCTTGCATTTTGACCACAAATTAAATTCATCATTATCTTAGCGGTTCTCTTACTCCCGGTAATCATCCGGATTAATTTGATATTTCTTTAATTTGTTATAGACAGCACGAGTCGAGATATCCATGCAATCTGCAATTTTTTTGATTTCGCCATGATGCTGTTGTAAAGAAGATTGCAAAAATGTCCGCTCTACATTAGCAATGGCCTGCTCTTTCTGTTGTTTCCAGTCGATAGTCTTAGTTTCGGGTTCAGCGATATCCAGTTTTAACTCGGTCATTTCCGTTCCAGTCGTAAATAATAGACTACGCTCCAAAGTATTCTCCAGTTCCCGAACATTACCCGGCCAGTGATAAGCACGAATTTTCTGCATAACGTCACGACTTACCGATTCCACTGTTTTGTTATGTTTCTTGCTCATCCGTTGCAAAATTAATTGTACCAACGCCGGCAAATCTTCCGATCTGTCAATCAATGGTGGTATTTCCAGCTTCACTACATTGATACGGTAGTACAGATCATTACGAAACTGTCCCTGTTGAACTTTGTTTTGTAAATTAACGTTGGATGCAGAGATAATACGCAAATCCACTTGAATCATTTGTTTTCCACCCACTCTCTCCAACTCGCCTTCCTGTATCACTCTAAGTAAACGAGTTTGAGCAGAGGCTGACAGAGAATCCACTTCATCCAGAAACAAAGTTCCACCCTCTGCCCTTTCAAAAAAACCCTGATGAACTTCTATAGCTCCGGTAAAAGCGCCTTTCTCATGACCAAATAAGACACTTTCCAGCAAGCTTTCCGGTATAGCGCCGCAATTGATGGGTACAAAAGCTTTGTGACAACGTTCACTCATTGCATGTATGGCGCGCGCTGCCAATTCCTTTCCAACCCCGGTTTGCCCTTGAATTAATATAGTCGCTGAAGTGGGCGCCACCACTTCTATTGCTTGTAAGACTTTTTTCATCATTGCGGAATTCGCAATAATCACGGGAGGTTGAGATTTTTTTACCGGTTTCCTGCTTTGTTTTCGCCAGATTTTTAGCATGCTTTCTTCTATCCGGGTATGTAAAGCATCAAAATCCTGTTGCTGTTTATTTTTGTTCAGATTATCCCGATACTCAATGCCCGATCTGTTGTTTGCCGTTTCCGGATTAAGGTGAACATAAACTTCACAACAGCCATCATGATGAGCAATGCTTTTAGCAATTTCCACTTTTGCATAGCCAAAGTTACGTGCCGCAATACCACCAAAAACACTGGATGTCATACCGCATAATTCAGGAAATTCAACCACTTTCTCACCGAAAGGACAACGGCTGTTACAAACAGCAATACCCTCCTGATTGCTTGACGATAATGAAAATTTGCCGCCAATATTATTTTTAAGCCCTAATATCAATTCGATATAGCTTTCAATATCCAACGCATCATCTTTATTATCATGCTCGGATCGGTAAATATCCTCAAAAAAACAACCGGCCGTTCGGGCAATATGCTCAATCAATTCCTGACACTGCTGATGACCTAATTGCTCACTAGCATGCATCAACTCCAAAATAAAAGTTTGTAAAAAAAAGACCGGCGTTAAATCTGCAAGAGAAGAATCATTCATCATTGAAACTTGAAGTTAATTTTCACCAATTGAACCATAAATTCACAAATCAAGTCACGACAAAAATTTAACTTGCTGTTTATCTGGCATTTTATTGTTCAAACAAAACGGCATGAAACATGCTGTATATGCATTGACAGGAAGGAAAGAACAAGAATGCATCACCTTTTTTTTCAGATCCATTCCTGTCTTTAGCGAAAAATACTATAACACTATAATTATTAATGAGATTAAGCCATGAGTGATAATAAACCCCCTTTAAATCCGCACCCTTTAAGTGAATATGTAGCTTGGGCAGGAAATCGTAACCGTGAACCCATTCTAGGTGTATTAAAAGAAAAACTACCTAAAGATAAAGGGCAAGTCCTGGAAATGGCTAGTGGTAGCGGGATGCACATCAATTACTTTGCTCCGCACTTTGACCATTTACATTTTTATCCTTCAGATAAAGATGTAGAAGTTTTTGACAACATTAAAAACCTGACCAGCGAACATGGCAATGACAACATAGCCGACCCCGTTCATCTGGATTTAACTGATCCGGAAACCTGGTTCAATAAAGGCCTCTCTGGATCATTTTCAGCTATTTTCTGTATTAATATTTTTCAGGTTGCGCCTATTTCCATTGCTGACGGCATGATGGAGTGCGCCGAGCATCTGCTCGACGAAAATGGTATTTTACTCATTTATGGCCCATTTCAAGTACAAGGTGGATTCACGACAGAATCCAACCAGGAATTCCACAAAACATTGAGTTCTGCGGGAGTGCCTGAATGGGGATTAAAAGATGTGGCTGATTTAAAAAAAGCGGCTGCAAAACATGGACTGGAATTAAAAGAACAAATTGATATGCCGGCTAATAATTTTTCCCTTATTTTCGGCAAAATTTGATGACAAGTCCGGTAATAACAGACAACACTATCCTAAAAATGAAGCAACAATGTTCAGCAGTTATCATAGGCGTTGGACCCGAACGTGGTCTGGGCGCCACACTCGCCAAACACTTTGCCGGAAAAGGTTTACATGTATTCATTGCCGGGCGCAGTGAAGCTAAATTGCAAAAAGTGGCTGACAGTATTCTAAAAAGTGGCGGCAACGCGACCATTGTGGTAGCTGATGCCACCCAGGAAAACGATGTCAGTCATTTATTTGAGCGCATTCAAAAACATGCGTCTCAATTGCACATTGCTGTCTACAATGTAGACAGCAATATTCCTTCGCCTCTTCTAGATACCGAGACAGAAACCTTTACAAAATTATGGCAACAAAATTGTCTGGGTGCTTTTTTGTTTGCCAAAGAGTCCATTGAATGCATGAAAAAAAATCATCAAGGTACTCTATTTTTTACCGGCGCTACCGCTTCCCTGCGTGCCAGACCCCCTTTTACCGCCTTTGCATCGGCCAAAGCGGCATTAAGAGCATTGGCGCAAGGGTTAGCCAGAGAGTTTTCACCCGAAGGTATTCATGTGGTACATGCCATTATTGATGGGGTGATAGACGGTGATCGTGCGGCGCAACAATTTCCAGACTATGTTAAAAGCAAAGGGGAAGATGGTTTGTTAAAACTGGATGCCATTGCCGAAACTTACTGGGCCATGCATTGCCAACACCCCAGCGCCTG
>CAYYSO010000185.1:0-3238 GCA_964474415.1 uncultured Methylomarinum sp.
AAACAGGCCGGTTTTATTCGCGAATGTCATGGTGATTTGCATCTTGGCAACATTGTTTTAATTGACGATAAAATCGTACCGTTTGACGGTATCGAATTTAACCCCGCTCTGTACTGGATCGATGTCATCAGTGAAATCGCTTTTCTGGTTATGGATCTACAAGACAAACAGCGTCACGACCTGGCTTTTCAGTTTCTCAATACCTATCTGCAATACAGCGGCGATTATAATGGCCTGAAGCTATTGCATTTTTATCTGCTGTATCGCGCCATGGTCAGAGCCAAAGTCTGCGCTATTCGCGCCAGTCAAACTACCTCCACTGATGAACATAAACAAGCTCTCAGTCATTATGACAGATACTTGCAATTGGCAAACAGTTATACCCACCCCTCCACCCCGTTTATGATTATCATGCACGGCGTATCCGGATCCGGAAAAAGTTGGCTTTCCGAACAAATTATCGACCGTTATCAGGCCATCAGGATACGTTCAGATGTAGAAAGAAAGCGTTTGCATAACCTCGCTACTCAACAAAAAAGTCATTCCGCTATTGCTTGTGGCCTGTATAGTCAAACAAGCAGCGACATAATCTATCAACATTTGTTGGTTCTTTCCGCCAAGGTACTTAACGCCGGTTATAATGTGATTGTGGACGCGACCTTTCTACAGCAACAACACAGAAAACTGTTTTTCCAACAAGCTAAACAGTTACAGATAGCGTTTCTAATTGTACATACCCAAACTGATAAACAGACTTTAATTCAACGCATTAAAAATCGCGCCAGACAACAAGAGAATGTGTCGGAAGCCGATCAAACTGTACTGGAATATCAACTCGGTAATAGTCAACCATTAAGTGATAAAGAACTAAAACACTGCATTTCAATCAATACTAATCAGATCACACAATTATCAAAACTATGGGAGTTCTTAGATTACTCAAGATAACAACAGTTATCCATGTCTTATTACCCAATTGCTCAAAATTGGCTTGCATATTATTCGGCAAATAGGATCAACAAATAGGCTCTTTCTGATTTCGTGCCCCTCCTTCATAACGCTCCCTGAATTAAATAAGGGGAACTGTTACAGCTTTAGAATTAAAAATAAAGTCTGGAAAAGTAGCTCAATATTAATGACCAATTTTAGCTCAGTTTAACTGGTCATTAACACTGCCGCATAATCCTTGCCCGGATAGTTGCTTTTGTTATTTTTATAGTGCGCAATAACCCGATTTTTTTCTGTTCTGTTTGGTTCGTGTCGTCTGTTGAGCGCTATTCTGGAGTTCCATTCCTTTTCAAATTTATCCGCATGTATGTCTTCATTGAATTGGCAGTAACGGCCGAAGTAATAGTAAGCTGCTGACAGCAAAAATATCGCTTGGTTGGGCTTTTGTTTTATCGCTTCTTTAGCGTAATAACAGCAAACAGCTGCATTATGCAACAAAGAAAAAGAATGTGGGCTGTCTGTTGTTGGAAATAAAGCAACCTGTTCTGACTCTATACCACGCTTTATTTTTCTTTCGGCCATAATGCAACAAATAAAAGCATCGGGCGTTATTTTCAGTAAATAAGGTTCTAGCGGCGTTATATTATGCTTTTTGCACTCAGCATTGATAAGGCTCTCAATATCGTTTATCTGGTTTAAAATCTCTGTATCCATGCCTCAGCCCTCCCCAAAAATCTTGCTATTCATATCCGCTACCACGCTTGATACATGGCCGTCACTTAAATGGCTGTAGCGTTTACCATTGCAAGGGTTTTATGCCCTAGAATCTCAGCAATTTCTGCCAATGAAGCGTTATTCATGGCCAGATATGATGCCGTGCAATGTCTTAGGTCGTGCCAGTGAAAGTCCTCAATGCCTGCCTCTTTTAGGGCATTATTAAACGGCCTTCTTAAATCAATGGGCTTGTTGGGGTTCTTGCCGGGGAAAAGTAAATCAGTGTCCAGTCGCCTTACTTTGGCATGCTGCTTTAACAATTCCAGTCCATGCCCGGTCAAAGGTACGCGCCGCCGTTCTCCGTTCTTGGTTTCGTTCAGAATGATATAACCATCTTTCAGGTTCACATCAGCCCATTTAAGCCCCATCAGTTCACCTTGTCGCATACCAGTAGATAAGGCCAAAATCACACACATATAAAGCCATTCATTGCTTGATTCTTTGCAGGTTTGTAACAGTCGGGCGCGTTCGTCATCATCCAGAAATCGAACTCTACCGCGTGATTCTTTCGGTTTCTTAACCTTACGCATAGGTGAATCTTCCAGCCATTGCCATTCATTCACGGCAATAGTGAAGGCATGAGATAAAGCCGCCATGTATCGAACCACTGTGGCCGGGCTTGTTTGAACGCCTCACCGGTTGATGGTGCTGCCTAATTCATCGCGATATTGAACGATTAACGCTGGCGTAACATCCGCCAATAAATAATGCCCTAATTTGGATTTCCACCAATTGAGCTGTTGGGTTTGCTTGTCTTGCTGCTTGGGTTTGCTTGGTAAAACGTCCCTAATGTATCTATCCACCATTTCAGCAAAGGTATGTTTTTTGGCTTCGGCGATTTTGAAATGTCGGCCTTCTCTTATGGCCGCCTCGGTCTGTTGCGTCCATTTTTTGGCATCAGTCAGTCGGTCAAAAGTGGCGGTTTGTATTGGGTAGCCTTTTAACCGGACTCTTACGCGGTAGGTAATTTTGCCATCATCGGCAATATGCTTGTTAATTGATGCCATGACTGCCCCCTTATAGGACAAACAAAGGCTGTTTTGATATGCTTATAAATAGCCACTGCTTTAACTCCATATCAGTTATAAGTAGTGGTTAGGGTTAAGGTGGTGTTCCCAGCACCACCTTAACCTGTTATCTGAATACTACAATAAAACACAAAAATTGACAACAAGTGATATATAATCAGTTGAAACAATAAAAATATATTTATTTTTTAAAGAGTTATATTTATTTACTTCTTCTATTGTCCACTAATTGTCCACCAGCAAGGCAAAATTGTCTTTTTCGGGTAAGTTTTGTTGGTTTTGTCAGTAGGTGGTGAAAGCGTTTTGAAAAAAATTTAGCGGCTTTAGCTGGTTCAGAATGAACGCGTTTTTAAGTGAAACCAGAAAGGTTTTATTGTGGTTTTTTGCTGGTTAGTGGACAATAGGCATAAAAAAAGGCCTAGATTTTACTCTAAGCCTTTGTTTTATATGGCTCCCCCGGACGGGCTCGAACCGCCGACCTAGTGATT
>CAYYSO010000186.1:0-3214 GCA_964474415.1 uncultured Methylomarinum sp.
AACTCTTCAATATTTTCATAACCCTGTCGTTGTGCAAATTCAACAATAGCCATGATCAGTTTTTTGTTTTCCGCAATTTCCTTATGAGATCGCCCGCAACCTTTGCAGTGCGTCCCTTCATAAGTACATTCTGAATTACAAGGAATAAATTTCATAAGTTCTCCAAATAAAACGTTAAACGGGGATGATTTATGGATTGATGGTATAACTTTTTGAATAGCTATTACCTTTTTTACAGGCATCGCGACTGGTAGGCGACTCACAGGATATGTCGGTAAATTCCGCTTTCAACTCCCCTTTACCCTCGGGAATAAAATAAAACCTGAAATTAGGATCAGCGCTAATGGCGATATCTGTTTTGGCAATTAAAACCGGATTATCATTGAATGTTACTTTTAATTTGTCCATAAAATGGGATTTTCTGATAAAACGTGTCACCTGATCCATTTGCATACCAGTAATATTCGGGTGACTTATCAACAATTGCGCTAAAGTAGGTTCGCCGGATTTAACTCCCTCATCCAATCTGAATTTCATTTTGCCCAGGCGTTTCATGGCCGCATCCAAATCCGCACCAATGGGAGCTGAACAACCGCCGCTTGCTTTGATAAATTTTTTGGTCATGTATAATTTACCATCATTCATTTCCGCAATGGCCCTGATATAGCTGTAGGTGTTAACCCTGACCCGCATGGCTAAATCAGCTTTTCCGCTTTCCGGAGTCAAATCAAATTCACCGACAAATGGAAATGGATTTTTATCAACCAGAACCAGAATCTTTTTAATATATTTATTTTTCGTTTGCAGTATTTTACTGATGATTTTTATTGGTACCAGTGCCGGGTCTTCTGCCCGATAGGGGGCATCAATTTCAATAATATTATTGGATTCTTCAATGTTTTTGCCGGCAAAAAACTGCTCTTTCAGTACTTTATTCCATTTTGTTTCATCTTTGGCAGCTGTTGCCAGTAAGGGCACTAAGAGTAAAAAAAATATCGATGCTTGTTTTAATGTCATTTTTTCCTCGTTAAATATTTGTGATGTTGTAACTTGTATGATGATATTAAATGCATATATACACTGAGTAGTTACGTGATGTTTTAACAAACTTAGATTCTTAATCTTCCCATTCCAGCTCAGCGAAAGCGCTGGTCACATTCTTACGATGATACTGATCAAATAGTCGCCACTCTTTTTGGGCTGACAGGCCAACTGTTTTAACCGCATCCTCAAGATATTTTCCTTGCCGAATCATGGTTCTAATCTGCGTCAGCAACAGAGTTAAATAGGCCTTTTCAGGCTGTATAGCGGCTGGCCAATCAGTCACTAGTGGACCATGTCCCGGAATGACATAACGATAGGGATGTTTTTCCAAGCGTTTGATTTCACTAAGCCACCCCTTGAGACTACCGTCGAGTGTGGGCAAATGCTCAATAAATAACAAGTCAGCCAGCCATAATGTATCAGTTTTTTTATCGTAGATGGTGAGATCATTATCGGTATGTGCCGTTGGATGGGCAGTCAAAATCAGTTTCCGGTTACCCAGATTGATCGTCATATGCTTTTTTACTGACATATCCGGCGGAATAATGTTAACTGACGATAATTTTATATCGAGTTGATCAGCCGCCTTATTGATATAATAATCACCGCGCACAGCCATGGCCCGTGCTAATTTGTGATGTCCGATAAAATGCACTTGCTGATCTTTAAAAGCGGAGTTGCCATAGATGTGATCGGGATGCACATGGGTGTTGATAACATAGCAAACCGGTTTGTCAGTGGTTTTTTGGATAGCCTGTTTTAATGCTTCACCTTCCTGGGGATTGCTCCCGGTATCGATAACGGCCACACAGTTATCGCCGACAATAAAGCCAATATTGGCAATAGCGCCGTGATTGCTCTGATTCGGAAACTGATTCTTGCCAAAATGTACATAAAGACCGGGAGCTATCTGTTGAACCAAGAAAGCTGAAACTGCTTGTGATAATGGAGAAAACAACAGTAAAAATGTCAGGAATAGCATTTTCATAAATAACCTATTTTGCAGAACGACACAGCGCTAAAAATGCCTTTGCCACTCGGGACTGGATGACATCTTTAGGTGCGATAATATTTAATTGCCAAAACAAACCGTCAGGAGGATTAATACGCTTGGTCACTAAGCCTTTGCTTTCTTTATGTAATGTCATGAGTGACGCAAAGCCAATGCCCAATCCGGCTCTGACTGACTCTTTTACGCCGGTTACCCCGGTCACTTCAATATTAATCGGCGCCGAAATATTGGCCTTTGCCAATGCATTCTCAACCGCTTGCTGAGCGCCAGAACCGGATTCACGCCAAATGACCTGATGCTCGGCAAAGACAGTGAGAGGCACAGCATCTGGATACTGTTTGCATAAGGGGTGTGTTTCCGGCAATATCAGTACGATTTCGTCGGTTCTCCAGGGTATTATTTCATAATTAACCGGCAGTTCCTCAATGTCGACAGGTCCTTCAACAAACCCCAGATCATAATCCTGCATTTTGCGAACGATTTTCCGGGTATCTCCGGTTTCCATATAAACCTGTACTCCCGGATGTTCACTCTGCAACTGCACCACATGTTGTGGCAAAAAATAGCTGGTCATCGTCATGGTAGCGCCTATTCGTAAACTCCCGGCACTAACATGTTGCAAACAGCGTACGTATTCAAGAGCCTGATTGAAATCGTTATTCAGTTTGTCAGCATATTCCAGCAAACCGGCGCCAGCCGGGGTTAGTTCAATTTGATGGCCTTTTCGCTCATACAATGGTTCGCCTACGTCATTTTGCAATAATTTTAATTGTCCAGACACGGCCGGTTGTCCAAGATGTAAAAATTGAGCCGCCCGGGTAATGCTCTTTAATCGAGCAACAACGGCAAAAGTGAGCAAATGATTTGGATTCAAACTAAATACCTGATAATTTTACTTGGTTATATTATGCAAAAGAGCTCATAATGACACTAAAACATTAGAAGTCGATAATATCATTAAAATTGATAGATATCCTCATAAATGATGACTTGAAACCTATATTATAGATACGTTAAAGTGCAAATGTTTTGCCATGGGTCAAAAACATGGCTGCAACTATCAATTCCTAGAAACAACCTGAATACCTTCTTGTTTCTAATGACCGGATAATGTGGAGGAAATACCTGTGGCAGTGATAAAAATATCCCCGGAACAGA
>CAYYSO010000187.1:0-3197 GCA_964474415.1 uncultured Methylomarinum sp.
CTTTTATCCTTTTATCCTTTTATCCTTTTACCCTTTTACCCTTTTATCCGCTTTTAAAACAGACACTTTTAAGGGCTGTTTCGATCTATCAGGATGAAATTTGTGGCCATTTTATTGCGCTACTTCTGTTTGTCGATGCCTCTATTTTACCATTTTTGAGCTGTTAAATCCGACAGTCTCCTAGAAATCTGCATGTCAACAATGAGACGTCTATTGCATTAAAGAACGTGCACGAAATTATTCCGTTCCTGTTAATCTTGAATTCTCAGTGACAGAAGGAACGTTGTCTTTGATGCCATGCCTTCAAACTTTCTATTACAAACGCTGTTAAAATAAGAATTACTGTAGCTTAAAAAACATAATAACATTATTATAAAGCTATGTAACAATACTACGAAAGAGAGAAAATCCATGTCTATCAATATCTTACATTTTACAACCGCTTTTAGACCTGTCTTCATGCTGCTTGTTATGTTTCTGCCTAGTTTGCTTCTAAACGGCTGTGATAGTAATGGAAAAAGCAGCAAAAAAAGTTTTCCTATTCAACAAGTACAAAAATATACCAAAGAGACGACTCTCAAAGGTCAAGTCAGCAATAAAAAAGGCCCCATAAAATCAGGCGAAATTAAAGCCACTGACAGCAAAGGCAAAATAGTGGCAACAAGCCATTTACAAAATGATAATCATTATGCAATAAAAATACCTGCAGGTACTGTATTACCGGTTACGTTATCTTTTTATCCCGATAAGGATAATGCAGCTAAAGACAAACTTATTTCGGTTGTTATCTATTCATCCATGACAAATTACGATATCAATGAACTCACTACGTTAATTGCAAAAAAAGCCAAAGCGCTCGGCGGGTATACCCATACTAATATGGTTTTAGCTGCGGACAGCACTGTTGGTGTTCCTGATGCCAATAAAACAACAACCGGTTTTCGCGGTGATCCAACAAAACAATATGGCGGTTGGCATTAAGTCTTAATTAAATTCAATACATCTAACCATGCCCTTTATTTGTCCTATTTGTCAGGCTCCCCTTAAGCAACATCAGCCATCCAAAGGTTATTACTGCAAAAACAAACATCAATTTGACATGGCAAAGGAAGGTTATTTAAACCTGTTGCCAGTCCAGCATAAAAAATCTAAAAGCCCTGGTGACAGCCGGGCCATGATGCGATCCCGACGGCATTTTCTTGAAGCCGGTTTTTATCTACCTATGGCCAAAGCTATTGCCACATTGATTGATCAGTATAGAACTGAAAACTCAATAATGCATATTCTGGATATGGGCTGTGGCGAAGGCTATTACAGTCGGCAAATTGAAGCACACTGTCATCAGCGTAACAATCTGGATTTACACGGTATAGATATTGCCAAAAATGCTATTTTAGCCGCGGCTAAAAAACAGCCTAATGCTCATTTTGTCGTTGCCAGTAGTAAGCGTATGCCTTATGCAGATGATTATTTTGACTTGCTGTTGAGGGTTTATGCCCCATCAAATAATACTGAAATTAAGCGGCTTCTAAAAACCAATGGGCTTTTATTACTAGTTACCCCCGGGCCACGACATTTATGGCAATTAAAAGAATTTATATATAAAGAGGTCAGAGATCATAATATTGAAACCTCCCTGCCAAAAGGTTTTGAACAGATTAAAAACCAAAGAATCCGTTATAAAATACAACCCAATCAGGAACAGCGAATAGCTTTGTTACAAATGACACCATTTGCATGGCGAGCAACAAATGAAATCCAAAATAATATTCAATGCGTAAATGGACTTGAAATAGAAACTGATTTTATTTTGACACTGGCGATAAAAAATATTTAACCCTAGTTCCTGTACTCTACGCCCTCTGTGCAGTATGAAATCAATGCATTACGGGCGCTGTATGTTTTTTATCTTGTATAAATGCTGGCCCTGTTTTTTTCTTCATCATCTTCATGCGCTTCATGGTCATCAAAACAACGACAAACAGAATCAATATTCTGGATATTTATCATGAAGAACACGAAGAACTTGAAGATATTGTAATAAACGCGACATATTAAAAAACGAGTAACTATTCAGCGTATTTATATGTTGGATTAAGAAAATGAACCATGGAAAAATTCAAAAGTCCGAATTAGTGCAAGTGGTTTTAGATACTTAATTAAAATCAGCTTTCCCCTGTTGTTTTTTTGGTAACTATTCAGCATATTTATATTTTCAATATCAGTGAGTTATGGAAGAGGCGCCTGTGGTATGGATGGCACATGCAAGCCTACATGGATGTATTTATGGCGTCTTCTGGAATAACTCACTAATATTGAAAGATTAGGAGAATTTTAAACATACTGAATAGTTACTTTTTTGTTTCCTTATTGGGTATTGGGTGACGTATGAACAGATGGACCAATCTTTACATGGGACTCTACACCACCTTGCTGCTATCCTGCCTGTATGCACCAATTCTAACAGCCGATGAATATGCCGGGGCTCGTCAGCAGATGGTAAATATCGTTAAAAAAGATGTTGCTCTTTATCTAAATGATACCGCGCTTACTCCTCGGGTAATTCAGGTAATGGCAACCGTCCCCCGGCACGAATTTGTACGGAAAAGTGAAAAACCTTTCGCCTATGAAAATCGCCCCTTGCCAATTGGTCATGGCCAGACTATTTCACAACCTTTTATCGTAGCGATAATGACAGAATTACTTGAAGTAACTCCTCAAAGCAAGGTTCTGGAATTGGGGACGGGTTCGGGTTATCAGGCTGCCATTCTGTCCGGGCTGGTTGATAAGGTTTATACCATTGAGATAATAAAACCTCTGGGCGTTATGGCAGCGGAAAGGCTGAAACGTCTAGGGTATGATAATGTTCAAGTTAGAATAGGCGACGGTTATTATGGCTGGAAAGAAAATGGCCCTTATGATGCCATTGTGGTCACAGCAGCGGGAAGCCATATTCCTCCGCCTCTGATCAAACAACTCAAAGTTGGAGGACGCATGATTATTCCAGTCGGCAGTCGTTTTATGACCCAACAGCTATTGCTGGTTAAAAAATCAGAAGATGGAAAAATTATCACCGAACAGATTTTGCCGGTACGGTTTGTGCCGTTGACTGGAAAACACTAAGTTTCTTGTTGAGCACGCATAGTAACCGTTCACACCCTTTAATCAGGTAACGCAACTAAATCGTCAGAGAATAG
>CAYYSO010000188.1:0-3059 GCA_964474415.1 uncultured Methylomarinum sp.
AAGATACCGCCATGCAATATGATGATGTGGCTTTTTTTGCTGTCGAGTATTTACTGCACGCCTATCCTAAACAACTTAAAAACCGTTACGAGCTTAAACAATTACCTGGCAGCGCGGCTGATTTAATGGAAATCATAGGTCAAAAGCGCGGTTGTTTACGCTCAGGCAAACAAGTTGACCTGGATAGGACCGCAAAAATTTTATTGAACGAATTAAGAAGTGGGATGCTGGGACCGATAACATTAGAAACCCCGGTTATGATGGAAGCTGAACTGATTAATTTGGCAGCTATTCGGGAACTAAAAGCAGCCAAAAAAGCTACCCGAAAGCAAAACCGGAAGAAGAAATAAAACAACCACGTCCCCCCTCACTACCATTAAGTTAATGGCAGTGAGTTATAGGATGGGTACGACTACATGGATGCAGAAGCAATCTATCTGTTCATGCCTTCGTACATCTCCCTACATCATTAATTTAATAATAGTAAGCAATTATAGAAAATCAGGCGAAAGGATTTTCTAATATTATCGTTTCGTTTCTATCCGGTCCTGTTGATAAAATTGACACTTTAACTCCCACCAACTGTTCCAGCTTGTGAATATAGGCTTTGGCATTTTCCGGTAAGTCTGCAAAACGGGTGATACCTTGAGTATTCTCAGTCCAACCCGGCATTTCCTCAATCACTGGCTCACAGACTTCATACTTATCCGCACCTAACGGCGCCGTTTCAATTAATTCACCATTGATTTTATAGCCGGTACAAACACCAATCTTATCAAGACCATCCAGTACATCCAGTTTGGTTAAGCATAATCCGCTCAAGCTGTTCATTTGAGCTGATTTACGCATGGAAACCGCATCAAACCAACCAGTCCTTCTTTTACGCCCGGTCGTAGCGCCGAACTCATGACCTTTAATCCCCAAATGATCACCATCTTCATCGTTCAATTCTGTTGGAAAGGGTCCATTGCCAACACGCGTAGAATAAGCCTTGGTAATTCCCAGAATATAATCCAGATCCAGAGGTCCGATACCGGTCCCTGTCGCAGCTCCTCCAGCTGTAGTATTTGAAGATGTCACATAAGGATAAGTTCCATGATCAATGTCCAGCAAAGCTCCTTGCGCGCCTTCAAATAAAATATTATTTCCTTGTTGTTGCTGAACCTTTAATGCTTCTGCCACATCAGTCAGCATGGGTTTGATCTGCTCACCCAACTGTAAAGTTGTTGTCAGCATGGATTCAAAATCTACCGGATCAGTATGGTAAAATTCGGTCAACATAAAGTTATGATAATCAGCCAGTTCTTGCAATCGTTTGGCGAACTCTTCACTATTTAACAGATCACCTGCACGCACCCCTCTTCGAGCCGCCTTATCTTCATAAGCAGGCCCAATACCGCGGCCGGTTGTACCTATGGCCTTGCCGCCACGCGCTTTTTCTCTCGCCTGGTCAATGGCGACATGAATCGGCAGAATCAGAGCACATGCCTCACTGATTTTCAGCCGATTCCTGACAGGAATACCGGATTTCTCTAATATTTCAATTTCTTCCAGCAATGCATCAAGAGATAAAACCACCCCATTACCGATCATGCATTGTACATTTTTTCTTAAAACACCTGAGGGTATCAGATGCAAAACAGTTGTTTCGCCATTAATAACCAGCGTATGTCCTGCATTATGGCCACCTTGAAAACGAACAACTGTGCCAACCTGATCAGTCAGCAGATCAACCACTTTACCTTTTCCTTCGTCACCCCACTGCGTACCGATGACAACGACATTTTTTCCCATAACTAATCCAACTTTAATCTAAAGGTTTGATAACCCAGTTTTGATTTTGTTTTTCTAAAATAGCAGTACAATCGAAATCTCCTGCTGTTCCCGTTTGCCCAGGCAATTGCTGAATGACCACGGTTCCTGTCGCACGCAGGTCACGGATTATTTCCTGCAGGGCCGCATCATCTTCGTAAGGAGCATAAATTACCCTCTCAGGTTTCTTCTCAGACATCGCCGCCAAACTTGCCAGAGTTTTCAGATCAGCGCTAAAACCAGTAGCGGCTCGTGCCCGGCCAAAGAATTCACCAATATTGTCATAGCGTCCGCCTCTGGCAATTTCCTTACCGAAACCGGGAACAAAAGCAGCGAATACAATACCGGTATGATAGCGATAACCCCGCAACTCTGATAAATCAAAATTTACCGGTAATGACGGATATTGTACGGCTAATTTGTTAGCAATTTGTTGCATCTCGGTTAATGCCTGTTTTACTGATTCATCAGTATCAGCAATGATTTCAACAGCTTTGGAAAAAACCTCCACGCCACCATTTAATTTAGGTAAGGCCGTTAATATATGTTTGAATTCATCAGCAATTGAATACCCTGCCAACAATTCGTCCAACTCGGTTCGTGCTTTTCTTTGCAGAACATCGAATAATTCAGCTTCCTGTTGTTTTGATAACTGCGCCTGTCTTGCTAAAGCCCGATAAATGCCGACATGCCCTAAGTCCAAATGAATATTTTCAATACCGGCCATGGCTAACATTTCCAGCATCAACTGGATGACTTCCAGATCACTTTCCAGACCGGAATGCCCATAAAGTTCCGCGCCGATTTGCATAGGGCTACGCGATTTTTCCAGATTATCGCCCAATGTATGCAAAATAGTCCCGGCATAACATAACCTTGTAGGCCAGTCATGTTTTAAATTATGTCCGGCAATTCTGGCCACTTGTGGTGTCATATCAGCTCGCACGCCCAGCATTTTGCCACTGATTTGGTCAGTCAGTTTAAATGTCTGTAATTCAAGATCGTAACCGGAACCGGTTAGCAAGGAATCCAGAAAATCTACAATGGGTGGAATGACCAGTTGGTAGCCCCAACAGGCAAAAACATCCAGTAACTTTCTACGTAAACATTCAAGATGCTTGGCATCATCAGGTAATACTTCTTCTATTCCCTCAGGCAAAAGCCAGGAATCATTTTTTTGCATTTTTGACTATCCTATTCGCACAAAACGCCCCACCAAAGTGGAGCGTTTTTAAATAGCTTGTTCC
>CAYYSO010000189.1:0-3029 GCA_964474415.1 uncultured Methylomarinum sp.
ATAGAGTTAGGCAACCGTTTAATAATAATGCTTTGGCTTTAGCGGCGGCTGAAGCCGCATTGGGCGATAACACATACCTTGATAAAACCATAGCGACAAATAATGCCGGGATGAAGTTTGTGACTTCTGCATTTAAGTCCCTGGATCTGGAATGGATACCTTCTGCCGGAAATTTCGTTTCGGTCAATCTTAAACGACCGGCTATACCCGTATATGAGGCTTTATTGCAAAAAGGTGTTATTGTCAGGCCAGTTACCAATTACCAGATGCCGAATCATTTACGTATCAGTATCGGTACACAACAGGAAAATCAGTATTTTGCTCAGGCTTTAACGGACGTTTTAAGCGATGTTTAAGTGTCTTTGTGTGATTGGCATAGGGTTGATCGGAAGTTCAATCGCCAGAGCCGCACGACAACAGGGATTATGCGAACATATCGTCGCTTATGGACGTGAAGCTGATTTGCAGAATTTGCGCAAGGCCAAGCAACTTAAAGTTGTTGATGATTTTTATACCGATATGGAAGCGGCAACAGCAAACGCCGATTATGTAGTGATTGCCACACCGGTGGGCTGTATTGAAACAATATTTAAATTATTACAGCCATTCTGGGATGATAAGATCATTTATACCGATGTTTGTAGCACCAAAGGTAGTGTTATTGCTGCCGCCCAAGCGGTTTTTGCTGAAGTGCCGACAAATTTCGTACCTACACATCCCATTGCCGGCGCTGAATGTAGTGGAGTGGAAGCGGGAAAGGCAGATTTATTTGAACAGAAACGTCTGATTATTACGCCTCTGGATTCAACCAAAATTTATGCCCTGGAAAAGGTGACTCAATTTTGGGAAGGTATCGGGTCCAGTATTTCATTAATGAATGTTAAACATCATGATACGGTATTGGCTGCCACAAGCCATTTACCCCATATTTTGGCTTTTGCCCTGGTTGATTTATTGGGGCGAAAAGATGAGCAGGAAGAAATTTTTAAATATGCAGCCAGTGGCTTTAAAGATTTCACGCGTATTGCTTCCAGTGATCCGACTATGTGGCTCGATATATGTCTGGCCAATAAACAGGAGATCATTCCGCTAATTCAGCAATTGCAGTCTGAACTTGGCAAAATAGAACACATGCTGGCGCTTGATGATAGCCGGCAAATTTTTGAAACTTTCTCGTATGCCAAAAATGCACGGCAACGATTTCTCGATCAGTTAGAAAAATAACATGTCACAGTCTAAAATATTTAAAGTAAAACCCGGGGGTAGTTTGCGCGGTGAAATCAGAGTTCCAGGCGACAAATCCATGTCACACCGATCCATTATGCTGGGAGCACTGGCAGAGGGGGTCACGCATGTAAGCGGTTTTCTTAATGCAGAAGATGCGTTAGCCACATTAAAAGCATTTCGCGCCATGGGTGTTGAAATCGAAGGTCCTGAGGATGGAAAAGTCATTATTCACGGAGTTGGTAAGCATGGCCTGAAACAACCTCAAGAGCCTTTGTATCTTGGAAATTCCGGTACTTCTATGCGCCTGTTAAGCGGGCTGCTGGCCGGGCAGGATTTTGATACGGTTTTGACCGGCGATAAGTCTTTGGAATCCAGACCTATGCGTCGCGTAACTGAACCTTTGGCATTGATGGGAGCGGAAATCGAATCTCAGCCTGATGGCACTGCACCGCTGCATATTAAAGGCAACAAAAAATTAAAAGGCATTCATTACCATATGCCAATGGCCAGCGCCCAGGTGAAATCATGCCTGTTGCTGGCTGGGATGTATGCGGATGGTGAAACCAGTGTGACTGAACCGGCGCCAACCCGCGACCATACAGAAAGAATGTTGAATGGTTTTGGTTATCCGGTTAACAGAAAAGGGGATACCGCAACCATAAATGCATCCGGTTCGTTGACGGCTTGTATTTGTGATGTGCCCAGTGATATTTCTTCGGCGGCATTTTTCCTGGTAGGAGCCAGCATTGCGCCTGATTCAGATGTCACGCTAAAGCATGTGGGAATTAATCCTACACGTACCGGCGTCATTGATATTTTGCGATTAATGGGAGCCAATATTGAAATCATGAATAAACAACTGGTAGGTGGCGAACCGGTCGCGGACATACGTGTTGTATCCAGCCAGTTAAAAGGAATTGATATTCCTGAAAAGTTAGTGCCTTTGGCGATTGATGAATTTCCAGTATTGTTTGTTGCAGCCGCCTGTGCGGAAGGACAAACCAGATTGACCGGCGCTAAAGAGTTGAGAGTGAAAGAATCGGATCGTATTCAGGTGATGGCTGATGGCTTACAGATTTTGGGCGTTGATGCTCAACCGACAGAAGACGGAATGATCATTAACGGCAGCACTATAGGTGGTGGTGAAGTGGATTCTCATGGAGACCACCGGATTGCCATGTCCTTTTCCATTGCCGGTTTAAGGGCTAATGAGTTGATAACCATTCATGATTGTGAGAATGTCAATACCTCATTTCCTGAATTTCGTAACCTGGTATCGAAATTAGGTTTGGATTTAAAGGCATGATTATTCCGGTTTTAACGATCGATGGTCCCAGTGGCGCCGGTAAAGGGACAGTCAGCCGCGCCGTCGCTAAAAAACTGGGATGGCATTATTTGGATAGCGGTTCTATTTATCGATCTTTGGCAATAGCTGTTTTAAAAGCAAAACTGGATTTACAGAATATCTATAAAATCACCCAAGTAGCACAAGATTTATTGTTAGAGTTTAAATGTGGCGATGAATTGATGGTAAAACTGAATGGCGAGGATATTACCGCACAATTAGGGATGGAAACGACTGGAAATACGGCATCAATTATTGCGGCATACCCTGAAGTTCGGTCTGTTTTGTTGCAAAAACAAAAAGATTTTCAACAACTTCCAGGTTTAGTCGCTGATGGCAGAGATATGGGTACTGTCGTCTTTCCTGATGCAGAGTATAAGGTATATTTGACAGCCAGCGCGAAAGAAAGAGCAAAAAGACGATATAAACAGTTGATTGAAAAAAAAATTGATGCTAA
>CAYYSO010000190.1:0-3016 GCA_964474415.1 uncultured Methylomarinum sp.
CAGCACTTTGGCCAACTGACGTGTCACTTCTGTTTTACCAACTCCGGTTGGACCGGCAAAAAGAAATGAACCAATCGTTTTAGAGGTGTCTCGCAGGCCGGCACGAGACAATTTAATTGCTGTAGCCAATTCTGAAATCGCTTCATCCTGACCAAAAACCAGCATTTTCAGATTTTTTTCAAGACTTGCCAATTTGTCTATATCACTGGAAGAAACTGACTGGACTGGAACACGGGCAATTTTAGCCACAACTTCCTCAATTTCAGCCTCATCAATCATGGCTTTTCTTTTATCTTCAGAAAATAGACGCTGTCTTGCCCCGGCTTCATCAATGACATCAATAGCCTTGTCCGGCAAATGCCGGTCGGTAATAAAACGCGCGGATAATTCAACGGCCAATTTTAAAGCTTCAGTAGTATATTTAAGCTCATGATGCTCCTCAAAGCGTGACTTGAGCCCTTTGAGAATTTTAATAGTGTCTTCTACGGAAGACTCCACAATATCGATTTTTTGAAAACGTCTGGCAAGAGCATGATCTTTTTCAAAAATACCGCGATACTCCTGATAGGTCGTTGAACCAATACAACGCAACTGCCCCGATGCCAATACCGGCTTGATCAGATTGGATGCATCCATAACGCCACCCGAAGCCGATCCGGCACCGATAATCGTGTGAATTTCGTCTATAAACAGAATGGAATGAGGTTCTTTTTTTAGCTGATTAACTAGTGCTTTCAGGCGTTTTTCAAAATCTCCCCGATATTTGGTACCAGCAACCAGAGATCCCAAATCCAGCGAATAAATCACATTACCCAGCAATATATCCGGCACATCTTCTTCGACAATTCTCTTTGCCAGACCTTCTGCAATGGCTGTTTTACCCACGCCTGATTCGCCCACCAGCAAAGGATTGTTTTTTCTTCTGCGACACAATATCTGAATGGTTCTTTCAACTTCAGTTTCCCGTCCGATCAGCGGATCAATTTTTCCAGCTAAAGCCTCTTCATTCAGATTTGTCGCATATTTCTGCAGCGGACTGGCAGAGGCTTCATTCCCGACAGATTCAACCGGTGCATCTTCCTCCTCCCTGGCGTTATCTGCTTCATGTTTGGAAACTCCATGAGCCAGATAGTTGACAACATCAAGTCGAGTAATATTTTGCTTACCCAGCAAATAAACAGCATGCGAATCTTGTTCGCTAAACAGGGCTACAAATAAATTTGCCCCCGACACTTCTTTTTTATCTGACGCCTGAACATGAAAGACAGCACGTTGCAAAACCCGTTGGAATCCTAGTGTCGGCTGTGTTTCTCGATGAATTCCTTCAGGAATCAACGACATCGTCTCATCAATAAACTGGGTTAACTCCCCACGTAATGTATTAATATTGCAACTACAGGCCTGCAATACCGGCTCAGTCGTCTCATTATCCAGCAGCGCCAACAATAAATGCTCAACAGTTATAAACTCGTGCCTCTTATTATGCGCATTGGTAAAAGCGACATTTAATGTTACTTCCAGCTCTTTACTTAACATAACTTAATCTCTTTACGTCTCTTCCATTGTACACATCAATGGATGATGATTTTCACGCGAATAATCGTTAACGATATGAACCTTGGTTTCAGCCACATCCCGGGTATAAGTTCCGCAAACACCAACGCCCTGCGTATGAACCTGCAACATTACTTGCGTAGCTCTGTCTTCACTCATATTGAAAAAATCCGTAAGAATTTCGACTACAAAGTCCATCGGCGTAAAATCGTCATTCAACAACATGACTTTATACAAAGGCGGTTTTTTTAACTTTGGCCTTGCTTCCTGAACGGCTAAACTACCATCATTATCTTTAAAAGGGTCAGTATTAGTCATTTTTAACGAACATACGGTTAATATACCTTTAACATAGTGCTTTCAAACTAAAATTTCAATCTTTACAGACATTCAAATGCCAATTCTTGTAAAATATCACTTTTATTTTCATGACTATTGATAGCACCGGATTTGATTATACACATCTTATTTCAACAATGGCCGTATCTGAATACAATACTGGAAATTCTGCCATCAAACAGTCGGGGTCGGATTCATAACCTATTTCGTCAGACCCCCTCCGCTATCATTAGTTTGATCTATTCTATCATTTTCAATAATGAATGCAGGTGCAAACTTATCCGCTCAGTACAAATGAATTTACACCTGCCATCCATCTCATATTTTCTTAATATAATGGTAATACAAATACTCCAGCCATTTATTCGGGTATATAGAATATATAATATGAACGTTATGAACAGCCGTATTTTAGGAGCTTGCTAATGGTTTGGAAACCACATGTCACTGTAGCGGCAGTCATTGAACAAGATAACCGTTTCCTCATGGTTGAAGAACATACTTCCAATGGTTTGGCTTTTAACCAGCCGGCCGGCCATCTGGAGGAAAGTGAAGACCTGATTAAAGCAGTTCAACGGGAAGTTGCGGAAGAAACTGCATGGCAATTTAAAGCGGAATATCTCATTGCCGTTCAACTCTGGCGAAAAATGCCCAGACAGCCCAGCTTCGTGCGATTTTGTTTTGCCGGCCAGATTCATTCGCACAATCCGGAGCAGGATCTTGATGATGGGATAGTCCAGACCCATTGGTTAAGCCGTGAAGAAATTGAGGCCCAAAAAAAGCGTCTACGCAGTCCACTGGTTTTAATCAGTGTTGATGAATATCTACAAGGAAAACGTTATCCGCTCTCCATGTTGCAGGCATTTCTTGATTTGAGTTATGAGTAAAAGCATTATAGTCGGCATGTCCGGGGGCGTTGACTCTTCCGTGACCGCTTTAGAACTACTGAAACAAGGCCATCAGGTCACCGGTTTATTCATGAAAAACTGGGAAGAAGATGATGGTACAGAATACTGTACTGCCATGGAGGATCTGGCCGATGCGCAGCAAGTATGTGACAAACTGGGGATCGAATTAAAAACAGTCAACTTTGCAACTGAATACTGGGATGAAGTATTTGAAG
>CAYYSO010000191.1:0-2987 GCA_964474415.1 uncultured Methylomarinum sp.
TTTTGCCCAGCTCGGCATCATTTTTCTTTTCACCCACATTGAAGCGGACATTTTCGCAGAGTACGATCTCGCCAGGCGAAACTTCGATACCATTCAGCCAGTCTTTTTCCAGACGGACCGGTTTACCCAGCAATTCGGACATTCTTTCCGCAACCGGTTTAAGGCTGGATTCTTCAGTGTATTCACCTTCAACAGGACGACCCAGGTGAGACATCAGCATGACGGCCGCGCCGCCCGCCAGCGCTTTTTCGATGGTTGGAACGCTGGCTCGGATACGTAGATCACTGGTGACTTTGCCATCTTTGACAGGCACATTCAAATCCTGACGGATTAATACACGTTTACCGGATAAGTCCAGGTCAGCCATTCTTTTTATTGACATATGATTTCCTCAAAAACAGAGATTGTGAGTGGAATATAGGTAATATTATAAAGCCTTGTGTTTGTCTAGTCTTGTCTTGTTGAACGATGAAGGGGGAGGAGGTGATATAGCACTGATGAATCGTTATAGTTTGGGAGAATTGGTGATGTCCGACAAGTGAATAATGAAAAGATCAATTTAATGTGTATTTAGACTATATTTGTAAAGTTACAACTTGAACTTTACAAAATAGTTTTTATGGTTTTAATACTGAGGTGGTTTTTAATTATTGGCTGGATGCTGCTGTATGGTGTAACGGCATTTTCAGCTCAAACTGAGAAAACTAAAGGGAATACTATCAATATCCTGATTGATGTTTCAGGTAGCATGAAACAGAATGACCCTGATAATCAGCGTATTGCTGCTGTCAGGTTGCTAATCAACCTGTTACCCGATGGCTCAAAAGCCGGTATCTGGTTGTTTGCGGAAAAAACCGGATTGCTTTTAAAAACAACAAAAGTTGATGCTCAATGGAAGAAGAAAGCGTTGCTGGCTATCAATAGGATTCATTCCAGAGGGGTATATACCAATATTGAGGGTGCCATTCAAACAACGTTAAAGGAAGGTTTTGCTCAGTCAGATAGAAAAAACCTGATTTTGTTGACTGATGGCATGGTAGATATATCTAAAGATATTATGCAGAGCGCAGAATCCAGGGAACGGATTATTGTCGACTTGGTTCCGTTGTTGCAACAGCAACAAATCCGCGTATTCACTATCGCACTATCTGATAATGCCGATAAAGAACTTTTGGAAAAACTGGCTTTTGATACCAATGGTTGGGCGGAGTCTCCCCAATTGGCAGAGCAACTGCAGAAAGCTTTTCTGACAATGTTCAATAAAGCGCTGCCGCAGGAAAATGTGCCCTTAAATAACAATAAATTTGTTATTGATAACAGTATCAAAGAATTTTCCGTATTACTGTTTAAAAAGTCCGGTGCGAGGCAAACTCAACTCATCAGACCGGACAAGCCCAGCAGTTCAGGCGTGCTGGGCAAGCAAAAAATCACTCACAAAACTCAGGCAGAAAATTTATCCTGGGTTCAGGATAAGCATTATGACTTGATTACCATTCAACAACCGATAACCGGAGAATGGCGTATTGAAGCTGATATGGATCCGGATAATCAGGTTATGGTAATCACTGATTTAAAACTAAACATCAATGACTTGCCAGCTTATATTTCTGAACAGGAAAACCTTGATGTAACGGTCTATTTTACTGAGCAAGGGCAACTGATCAGGCAGCATGATTTTTTACAATTGATTGATGTCTCGCTACAACAAATTGATGATTTGCAGAGAAAAAACACATGGAAAATGCAGGTACAAATGGATAACAATGGCTTTTTTAGCCAAAAGATAGGGGAAACTTTAGGTAAAGGTCGGCATAGACTCAAAATTGTTGCAGACGGCAAAACATTTCAGCGTGAGATTGTGCGAATGATTGAAGTGGTTGATACCCCAGTGAAAATAAAAACAACATTTGAACCGGCAAACGAGATGATTATGCTCGAACTGTTGCCTGATCATGAAATCATTGATGCTGATATGATGACAGCCAGAGCTGATGTTAAGCGATCTGAAAAAGAGTTGGAGTCATTTGAGATAAAGCCTGTTGCGGACCGTTTGCTGTTGTCGCTTAAGGCGCCGGTAGCGGGCGAAAATATCATCATTAATTTTTCGGTTATGGCAAAAACAGTGCATGGCAAACCTATCACACCTAAGGTCAAACCTTTAATGATTGATGAGCAGTTTGTTGCTCAGATTAAAGGGGCAACAGAAGTAAAATCTGTGGCTGATAACAAACTGGAAGATGTGAAAACAGAAGATAATCGAAAAGAGGCTGACGAGTCAGTTGAGGAAACGATAATCGAGAATGATCAAGATCAAGAAGGCGGTGGTGAAAATGTGACAGAAAATGGAAGCCGGGGGTTGGTTATAATCGGCATTGTTGTGATTAATCTATTGCTAATTGCAGGTGGTTATTTTGGCTATAGATATATGAAAAAAAGAACGGCGGAAAAACAACAGCAATTATTGGATAGATTGACATGATAGAAGTCGACTCTGTTTTGATCATTTTAATGGTAGAGATATTGGCTGGGTTGTTATTACTGGCAGTGGTTTTTTTTATTTTTTACCATAAAAGACGCTCAAAAGAGCGTACCGATGCCCATAAGCTGATAGATAAACTGGAAGAGGCAGAAGTTATAAGGACTAAAAAATTAGGCAAAAGGATTAATGAAAATTGTCAGATCGACAATGAAAAACTAAGGGCGATATTGAAAGAAATTAATCATTGTGAACATGAGTTATATCAACAAATATTACAAATTTTTCTAAAACGGGATGGTGCCTTGCTGAAGGAAATAGATCATTACGTTAATAAGCTTTCAACGCCGTATTGCAATATTTTAAGAGATTCAGTAACTGCTGCTGACAATGGAAATAATTCTGAGCTGGAAGAAGCTAAAGCGCAAATCAGTTGCTTAAAAAAAGAAGGTGCCATACTTGCCGAACAATTACAAATGGCCATGCAGACCATGGATGAAATATCATCTGA
>CAYYSO010000192.1:0-2975 GCA_964474415.1 uncultured Methylomarinum sp.
AACTGGCTGCCTTCGGTATCAACGGCGGCGGCGTACAAAAACTGTTTATGAGTCACCCGCCTTTAGAAGAGCGCATAGCTGCTTTGCAAAACCAACGCTAGATAGCATCAAACGCCGGTTTCCTACCGGCGTTATTTTCTATGTCTCACACTATCCGTTTTCATCTCAACATCGGTTACGAGCAATTTCTGGCTGTTTATCAGGGCGTCAGTAAAACAGTCAGAACTAAAGCAGATGACGGCCGAATCATTGAATTTCCAGCCGGCAATGTCCAATCCTTTCTAACCAAAGAAGGTATCCAGGGATATTTTGAAATGGAGCTATCCAATCAACATAAATTTATCGCTGTAAAAAAGCTACGTTAATGATGCGTTTTCGGCGACTACCTCCCTCCTTTCAAACCTGTTTCCTCAGCAATACAGTTAAGTTTCTCGATTCACCCCTTCAAGTGTGGAGAATGCCGGCCTCTGCCAAAGTACAGTAACGGACAAACATTAAGAAAAAGTATCACTGGTAATACTGCTATACCAATTTCTAGCGTAACGCGATTCCTTATACAGTGACAGTTTATCTGTTTTTGACGAAACACCACCCGCGCCAGGTACCGTGCTGATTTCACCTTGTACGTTGAGCTTGTATACCATGGCAACAGATATTCCGTGATCAGGTGTAACCAGACTGTAACAGGTATTGACCCAGACAGGTTCCCGCAGTCGCTGTCCCGTCAGTAAGTTAACGATAGCAAGCGCACAAACCTTAGCTTCAGAGGTCGCTGCAAAAGCAGATTTGGGTATGGGCGTCTGAATAGCGGCATCACCAATGATATGAATATCCGGCTGCAAAGTTGATTCACATGTCTCTGAAACAACCGGACACCAGCCGCTTTCATCTATTAACCCGGCTTGCCAGGCAATTTTTCCAGCTTTTTGAGCCGGTATGATATTCAACACATCCGCTTTGATTTTGTCACCGAAATCAGTGTGCAGGGTTTTATTTTTGCTAGCCAGTGCAATAACCGGGTTATCTGCAATGGATTGCCATTCAATCAGACTGTTTTCAGTACCATAACCATAGTGCTGTTTCCACCCCTGGATAAATAGAGCCTGCTTGGAAAAAGCCCGTTTGTGGTCAATAATCAGGATTTTGGCTTTTGGCTTATGTTTTTGACAGTAATGAGCCAACATACTGGCCCGTTCGTAAGGGCCGGGAGGACAGCGATACGGATTGATCGGCGCCGAGATTACAATAGTCCCGTTAGCCGGCATGCCCTGAACTTGTTTTAACAAAGTTTCAGTTTGCCGTCCAGCCTGCCAGGCATGGGGGATATATTCAGCTGTTTCTGCATCATACCCTTCAATATTATCCCAGCAGAAATCAATGCCTGACGCCATAACCAAGCGATTATAGCTTATCGTGTTTTGATTACTGAGCCTGACAATATGTTTTTCAGCATCAACAGCCGTTACCCGATCATGAATAATGTCTATACCATAACGGGAAGCCAGCATATCGTAAGAAAAAGTGATAGATTCCATATCACGCAACCCGCCCAATACCCAGTTACTGGCTGGACAGGTAATATAACAGGCCTTGGGTTCGATCAACGTCACTTTTATTGAGCTATCCAGCACACGAATATATTTTGCTGCAGTTGCACCAGCAAAACCACCGCCAATCACGACCACATGCATAGAACCGCGTTTAGGTTGAACAAGCTGTCGACACCCACCCAGCAATAAACCGCTGGCTAATTGAACAAAATGTCTTCTGGAAAGCATCATGTTATTCAGTCAAGTTGATGAATTGAGCAACATTGACTATTTCATTATCGGTAAACCCTTTAGCAATGCGCCCCATCACAGTCGATTTCCGCTTGTCATATTTAAAATCCAGTAATGTTCGTTTTATTGTTGCAGACGATAAGTTACCTAAATCAGGTATTCCCTGTTCATGACTGGCATGACAACTCCGACAGGAAAAACTGATCAATTGCGGTGAGACTTCTGCTGAAACCGTCTGACAAAGTACCCATCCTAAACTTGCAATCAGTATTTTTTTCATAATAGAAACCAGCCATCGGTCGGTCATAATTTTAAACAGTGTTACTTTCTTTGGCGAAAAGCTTCGTACATCATTACTCCGGCCGCAACCGAAACATTCAAACTTTCCACTTGTCCTGTCATCGGTATTTTAACCAGAAAATCACACTGTTTTTCTGTCAACTGACGCATGCCTGTTCCTTCTGTGCCCATTACCACAACCAGCGGTATATTCAAATCTGCCTCGAATACAGATTGCTGCGCCACACCACTGCTGCCCATTACCCAAATATTTTGCTCTTTTAACCAGCGCAGAATTCTGGCCAAATTAGTCACCTGATAAACCGGCACAGTTTCGGCTGCGCCACTGGCTACCTTACAAACCGTCGGTGTGATACTGGCAGCATTATCCTTGGTCACAATAATCCCATGCACACCCGCTGCATCAGCAGTACGTAAACAAGCCCCTAGATTATGCGGATCCTGCAGCTGATCCAACACCAGAAAGAAAGGCATTTCAGTCAAGGCTTTCACTGCCTGTTTGAGTTGCCCTTCAGAGCGAACTGTCGGCATTTCAATTTCAATAACGATACCTTGATGATTTTTGCCGTCCGCCATTCTATCCATCTTCTTGCGGTCAACCTTTTCCGCATTAATTCCTATTCGGTCCAGGTCATTAACTAGCTGTTTTAATCGCTTGTCTTGTCTCTGACTGTCCACCCAGGCATAGTTGATTTTTTTGGCAGAATAATCAAGCGCCGCCTGCACAGCATGAATACCAAATATTTTTGTTAAATTCATTTACGTTTTGTTGCTTTCTTCTTGCTGGATTTTTTAAACTTGGATTTGGCTTTTACTGTCCGTTTCTTCTTTTCTTGCAATAAATCAAAATCAATTTTCTTCTCATCCAGATCAACGCGCGCCACTCTAACTTTT
>CAYYSO010000193.1:0-2945 GCA_964474415.1 uncultured Methylomarinum sp.
CCAATACCATTCATTAATTTTCAACTTTTGGCGACAGTTACTTTGACATTTACCGCTTTAAATTGCCGCTGAGCATGGCGTTATCTTCTTTCTCCGAAAGCGAAAAACGGAAAATAAACCTGATATTGAAAAAGCGAAAACTGATTGCTGTGAAGCTAGGTTCTACTGGAGAAAATAAAAGCTAGACGCGGAGAACATAAGTCTACGAAAAAGTAGGATGCTGCTTTTTCAAAGTCCGTCGTAGAAAGCGGAAAGATTAAAAGCATGTTCCTGATTTTGCTAAGTTGAGTGCAGAGAAAAGAAGCGAGGACAATTGCCAAGGGGTTTAGAAAAAGCAGTATTAGTACATATTTTTAAATTTATTTTTTACTGACAGTCAAATAATGATTGTTTTTAGTAAAATCCTATGTTTTAATAATCACAGGCTGAATGAAACCATTCAGACGCATTTTAACAACACTAAATTGTAATTAAGGTGTTTGTAACTGGCGTTTTAAACGTCGACTGTATAAAACGGTCTGTTCTCTGGCTCACAAGCTGTAGAACTCAGGTATACGATATATTTATTGTAACGACTGGGCTGTTGCTCTATGAGCAACAGCAATGGAAATTGGCTTGCGTCTTCATGCTATTCCTTGTCGATCCTTAATGTGTTGACGACTGGCACAAACTTAGTTGTGTCGACAATCAATTTAGGTTTTATTATGAATAAAGCGTTGTTAAAAGAAACTATAAGCCTTTTAAAAGAGGCTAAGTTGGAGCATTGTAGTAGTGAAGACAGTATGGCTATAGAACTTAGTCAAGCAATAGAAAATCTTGAAAAACTTCAAGAGGGTGATAGCTCAGATAAGGCAGTTATAGTTTTATCAATTTTAGGTAAGGTTTTATATAAGTTGCCTGAAATTAAAGAGTTCTTTCAAAGCTTGGGGGAGTAGTAAATTATGGACATACAGCAAGCCAATTATCTTATTGTGAATTATTATGAATATAGGTAAAGCCATTAAATTATGCAGAAAGCAGAAAAATTGGACGTTAGCTGAGCTAGCCGATAAAAGTAACCTTTCTACCTCTTATATCTCTCTCCTTGAGCAAGGAAAAAGAGACCCTAACCTTTCCAAGCTTGAAAATATTGCAGAATCTCTAAAAATACCTCTTTCTGTTTTATTATTTTTAGGTACAGACAAAAAAGAAATAGAATCTATTAGTCCTGAGTTAGCTGAAAAATTATCATTAACTACTTTAAAACTGATTGAAGAGTTATAAAATGAATAGTGCTTTTTATAACGGCAAACCGATTGCATCTATTGCAGCATTAGCTGCTGCACTGAACGTCCCTGAAGACATTCTCATTGATATGTCACATAATGCAAAAAGATATTATAAAAAGAACCCTCCTCAGATTAAATCTAATGGGAAAGAGCGTCTTACCTATCGAGTTGATGAATCATTAAAAGCAATTCACCAAAGAGTTAAAGTCGTACTTTTTCAAAATGTCACTTATCCTGAATATCTTCAGGGTTCAATTCGTGATACAAAAAAACCTCGTGACTATATCTCTGATGCACGTATGCATTCAGGAAAAAGAATGCTGATTAGCGAAGATGTATTAGATTTCTTTCCTTCTATTAAATATGATCAGGTATTAAAGCTATGGATGTATTTTTTCAACTTCCCTAAAGAAATAGCCACTATTCTTACTGATTTAACGACATATAAAGGTTTTCTACCACAAGGGAGTAAAACAAGCTCATATGTTGCCAATCTTATTTTTTGGCAATACGAACCAGCCCTTTACAATAAATTAAAAGCTCAAGGTATCACCTACTCTCGGTATGTTGATGATACAACTTTATCTTTTGATAGATATGTTTCCAATAAAGAGTTAGGGCAAATAATAAGCTCTATTTTTGAAATGATGTGTCACCTAAATATCAAACCAAATAGAGAAAAACAAGATATTAGGTCGAGAAAAAATAATACTACCGTACATAATCTTAATGTTACTAAAGGATCACCAACCATTCCGAAAAAAAAGAAAAATAATTTAAGGATGGCTGTTTTTAATTGTATTAAACATTCAGGCTTGCACGGTAGAAAATCAGAAACGTATAAAAAGATGTATCGAAGTACTATAACTAGAATTGGCCAGTTAGGCAGATTGCATCCTAACCAAAGCCAGAAATTAAAAGATAAATTAGCACCATACAAACCATTCAATAGTTAAAATCAACAGAACCATTTATGCCAAAGTTATATACATATTTCGGTATTATCATTATGTTTTACAGTAATGAGCATGAGCCTATTCATGTTCATGGAAAATTCCAAGGAAATGAATCAAAAGCTGAGATTATAATAGATAACGGAGAAGTAAAGGAAATCCATATTAAGTCTGTTAGAGGTAAAAATCCTTTGCCGACAAATAATTTACGCGATTTTAAAGCATTTGTTGATACCTATGCTGATGAAATAGTAAAAAAGTGGATTGATTATTTTGTACTTCATAAGCCAATCTCTTGTGAAAATATAAGTAGGAGAATCAAATGATTTTAGATGAACAAATTATTTTCGTGGAAAAAGTAAATCATATCGGCGATTTTAAACTCGAATTGGAATTTAATGATAAAACTCGTCAGGTGGTTGATTTTTATCCATTCTTATCAAGTTCACTTAATCCACTAATCAGAAAATATTTATCACCTGAAGAGTTTTCAAAATTTGAAATAGATGAGGGTGATTTAGAGTGGAATGATTATGACCTTTGCTTTCCAATTGCTGATTTATATGAAAATAGAATAGTGCATTAAAGTTTCTGGCAGAGAAAATAAACCGTGATGATTTCCACGTTTTAATAACCAGGCGTTCAACCCGCCGAGCGGGTTAACTCGGCGTGTAACCGTTCACAGCCCTTGCCAAAAAAATTACCCTATTGTAAATTTCACCTA
>CAYYSO010000194.1:0-2889 GCA_964474415.1 uncultured Methylomarinum sp.
AAAGTGGCTCAATTTTAATGGCCAGTTTTGGCTCAGTTTAACTGGCCATTAACACTGCTTTCTAAGCAATTAATTTATTACTTGCGCAGCACCTATTTTCCTTATGATAGGTATCAATATTTTTAACTTGTTGAAATACTTGAAAAGTAATCAAACTTTACCCATCAGTACAAAATGGGTGCCGCACTAGCTGTCGTAAACTTATTTGCTACCTGATGATTTATTAACTCACGAATGTCATTATTACATTTTCCACAATCGCTTCCCACTCCAAAGCAATCAAATAACTGTCTACGGGTACTTAACCCGTCACTGATAGCAGATTCCAGTTGGCTGTCAGTTACAGCTTTACAAACGCAAACATACATAAAGACTCCTTGAAAAATACTTTTTACAAATGATAACAGTTATCATTTAGATGTAAAGTGTTTTTCAGATCTTTTTGGATTTTAGGCGATTGTCAGAAAGGATTTTAAGCTTGGGCTTTCATGTAGGTACTTAGCGATAGCAGGACGCGGTAGCTGCAACACATCCATGTGTTTCACAGACAAGCAAAAGCAAGGCGGTAAATTATTTAACAGAAATCTCCTTATAGATAATGTTCTTCCAAATCTCGTTCCAATTTTGCCTGAACCATTGCCTTGTAATGGCGTAACAAATTGAAATCTGTAGGTCTTGGCGGCAATTTTCCCTCTATTTTTGTCCTCAATTGAGTCAGAAAATGCCTTTTCAACATTGAATCTTCCGGTATATGTTCTTTAGTTTCATGAGTATCTTGAACACTACTGGATTCAACAGCTGCCTGAACGGACTCAGACTCAGATCTTTTTTGTACGCTATTAACAGATAAGGCTTTAATCTGCCGTTCAAGTTCTGCATCGATCATAGCATCAAAATGCCGTTTCAGTGTTGAGTCTGTCGGTCTGGGGCCATGGTTATCTTCTATTTCACTGCGTAAAATAGTCAGTACATGACGCCTCAACATGGAATCTTCAGGAATTGACGTTACTGATACAGGCTGTTTAATTGTGACTACCTGTTTGACTATAATCGGTTTAACACTCCCGGCTAAAACTGATTCTGCTTGTAATCGCTGTTCAAACGCAGTATTAATCATCGAATCATAATGGCGTTTTAACATCGAATCCGTTGGACGCGGATAAAATGATGCTTCAATTTCGGCCATTAAATTAGACAGAAAATGACGTTTCAAGGCTGAATCTTGCGGTACACAATTATAGCCCTGGGCAATTTCATACAGCTCATTGATCGGTTTAACAGCAGAAGAAGATAATATTTCTGACTGCTTAACGACTTTCAATGTTTGAGCTGATGGTATGCTCTGTTCATATTTGTCTACAGCATGACGTATCTGCCAGACTTCTGATTTACCTCGCAAGAGTTTGTTTTTGGCATATATCAGCAAAGACAAACACACTAAAGCAAAGATGCTGCTCAATGAAGCTAAGATAATGAACTGTTTACTTATCAGATAAGCTGACCAGCCTAAAAAAGCAATAAAAATGATAAGACCAAAAGCAATCACTAATTTGCATTCAGTATCGATAGCAGAAAATTTCTCTGTTTTGAAGTTAAGTGGCTTAAGTCCAAGTGAAAACAAATTCTCAGAATTTCTAGTATCACACTTGAGTTGCTTTGCTAATTCCAGTGTTTCAAAGTCCTGTCTGATCCGTTTTTTCCTGGCACGTCCTTTTTGCAATAAATAGATAACAATAAAAAAAGCTATCAACATAGCAACAAGTGTAATCACGATTTCTAAGTTGATCATAATGACCTCCTCTTAATCATCCGGTTATTTTAATAGTTATATTGTCACACTTATTCTAACCCCATGATTTAATAAAGGGTCAGACCTTCAGTATCCTCCTGGTATGCAAATAAAACAAGTTAAACATTGAATATCTCAAGTAAAATTGTTTAGAATCAGTATCTCCTGAAGTTCTACAATTCATAAAAAAGTGGCTATATAAAAGACCTCATGATGGGGGTAAATAAGCTACCTGACGCCCGGTACAAACACATCCATATCATCAGCAAATACTACAGTTCCCTGATAATATTGTCTGATGATATTAAGTGTTTGTTTTTCTTTTCCCAGCGTCCGCTGCATATGGTGCGATAAAATCAATTTTTTGACACCGGCTTGATGGGCAATTTTGCCAATTTCCGACGGTGGCATATGCAACAAGCGTCCAGCGCCTTGCGTACCTTCTGGTATGGCATTGTGAACAACTAACAGATCCGAACTTTTTGCTAAAATTACCAGTGTATTAAAATGATTGCTCGTATCACCGGAAAATGTCAGTACACAGCCGGCAATATTAATACGCCAGGCGACAGCAGGCAGGGAGCCATGATGAACCGATATGGCAAATAAAGACAAATCTGTATTTTGATACATCTTCTGTAAATGCTGATTTTTGATAGCCACATCATCTGCAAGAATTTGATAGCGGCTGTCCTGATCGGCACTGACATATTCACTTAAATAACGGTAAACACCTTTGTTCCCGAATAAACCATTAACAAATTCAGTCATGGCCGGCATTTGTTGGTTGCCGGCTGGTCCAAACACATATATATCCTTATTGCGCTGACTGAAATAGAAAGCTTTAATATAGGCTGGAAAATCAACACTGTGATCAACATGTAAATGAGAAAAAACAATGAATTCCAGGTCATTAAGTCTGGCGCCGCTTTTTTCATAATTCAGGGTGCTGCCAGAGCCGGCATCGACTAAAATAACTCCTTTATTATCCAGCCAGATTAAATAAGAAGTTGACGCCCTGTTATCGGTTAATTCAGGGCCACCGGAACCTAAAACTTGTACTTTAACCCGGTTTTTTTGGCATTCAGCGGACACAAATG
>CAYYSO010000195.1:0-2885 GCA_964474415.1 uncultured Methylomarinum sp.
CCAGACGGGACTTTAACCCGCTAGATTGATTGCCGGTGACGGCGTGCGACCTGACACCTTTTTTTTGGACACCTTTTTTTTTGCTTTTGCATTGTCCACACACTGATTGAATGTATTGCGAAGCATGTGGCCTGTGATAAGGCCGTTCTTGCCAGATGCTTCGCAAGTAATAGTGAGCCCTCAGTGTTGTCTTGTAATGCGCACAGCTTGTTATCAGAAGCCCTAATAGCATTATTAGTGCAGCAGTACGCGGTTAACCTTCATGTGAGTCTCCTTGTTGCCCAACGCCAAATTCAGTGGCCGCTGGTAGAGATAAGATGAACTCTGCAAGCACACTGAACTTTGATATAAAATGACCTCTGAAAGAAAACTGCGCTGCCAGCGGTCGACTGGAATTTTCTGTTATGTGTGATTATACTATACGTACTTTAATCCGTACACATCATTAATGAGGATCTTATGGATGCTATAAGCTATACCGCTGTCCGTGCAAATTTATCTAAAACTATGGAGCAGGTTTGTAATGACCATGCTCCTATAATTATTACCCGAAAACGCGAATCTCCTGTAGTTATGCTTTCCTTAGAAGATTATCAATCCATGGAAGAAACAGCATATTTGCTTCGCTCACCAGCGAATGCTCGAAATTTACTTGAATCAATTGCAGCCCTTGAAGATGGTAAAGGTATTGAACGAGAATTACTTGAATGAACCTTACTTTTGCACCTAAAGCGTGGGATAGCTATCTTTACTGGCAAAAAACTGATAAAGCTATTGTAAAAAGAATTAATATATTGATTAAAAACATTCAACGAAACCCTTTTGAAGGTATTGGTAAACCTGAACCTTTAAAACACGCTTTATCTGGCTTTTGGTCTCGCCGTATCAATGATGAGCATAGAATTGTATACAAAGTGGCTGAAGATAATATTTTGATTGCTCAACTTCGTTATCATTATTAAACACATAACGACAAGTTAACCGGCGGCCTGTTTTCCCTGTGGCATTTTTCGGACTTTCCTATGCAATGTTGGGGGTTAATGATTTTCTGTGCTTTCTGCCGTCCGGTTGAACGCCGTGTTATTAGAGTCGCGGTATTAACTTTCAATTATGTAGGCTTACCTGACGTTCTTGTATCACGTCACTAAAAGGACAACCCTATTACATGTTAATCCATAATAGATCATAAAACGTGCGTACGCACTCCTATTCTTAATAAGTGTTATTAACTTTTCCGTTGTTTTCTTATTAACTGAAGCAAAAGGAAAGCAAAAGGGCAAAAGAAGGCAAAAGTGTGAGGCAAAAGTGTCAGGTCTTGCATTTTGCATTATTAATATCATTGATTTAAGACGCCTGCTTGTTTACTAATCGTAACGGGATATATCAGGGTCTGTCTCCCTCTATCTCCCTATTCATCTACTATCTAGGGAATTTACTCCCGGCTGTGCATATTGTGGGCTGGTTAGTGATTTCATAAAGGCAATCAGATCGGATTTCTCTTGTTTGTTCAAATGCAATGGAAAAATAGCGGCATCAATAAAATTGTTTTTATCCCCGCCTTTATCATAATATTCCACCACCTGTTCCAGGGTTTGCACACTGCCATCGTGCATATAAGGCGCCGTTACCGCAACATTCCGTAAAGTGGGTGTTCTAAACTTGCCGATATCGCTAATCACTTTAGTCACATTAAACCGGCCCAACTCGGAACGTTGTTTGTCAGTTAAAGGAAATTGATCGGGATCCACTCCTTTTTTTATGGCCTGAATAAATTTACCCAGAACCGGTTTTATCCGTTTAAAACCTGCTCCAATGTTATAAAATCGATTATCGCTGAACAGCGCATTATTCCAGGATATTTCATGACAATTGGCACAATTTCCCTTACGCCTGAAAATAAGCAAACCTCTTGCAGCACCGGTAGATAATTTTGTTCTGTCACGAGCGAAAAAATATTGATCAAAAGGAGAGTTTCCTGCAGTCAGAGTTCTTTCAAAACTGGCGATTGCTTTGGCTACATGTTCAACGGCTATTTCCGGCTCAGAGATATGAAATACCTCTTGTATACGTTGCCTGTAATTCTCGTCATTCAGAACAACCTCAAGAATTTGTCGTTTGTTTTCAAGTCCATGCTCAAGCGGATTGAGCAATGGTCCTAATGCCTGATCTTCAAGGCTTTCAGCACGACCATCAAGAAACAAAGTGTCATAAAAAGCGGCATTTATAACGGTCGGCGTATTACGCGTTCCCGTAAAACCATTAATCCCTTTGGCTACAGACAACCCATCAGTGAATGCTTTTTCCGGCTGATGGCAACTAGCACAGCTGACTGAATTGTCTGCGCTAAATCGCTGATCATTAAAAAATGCACGCCCCAGGGTAATTTTTTGCTCAGTTTGTGGATTATCAGCAGGAATAGTAAGTGAAGGTAATCCCAAAGCATTATCAGCAATAACCGGTAAGGAACAAAATAAGCCAAAGAAAAGTAGAATTCGCATATCAAGCTCCAAAAAAGAGTCGGCGGACTCTGTAGAATACCAAAATTCGCCGACTATCAAATTGGGTAATATATTATTACAGCTTATTACACCAGGGGGGGGAGAGACTTTAATCTTGTTCCGGCATATCCTGAACAATCAAAATGTACGGTTCGCCCAGAGGGAGCTTGTCGTTCGGTTTTTGGAAATAAATGACTTTACCGTAAGTTTCATTAATCGCCGGCAACACTTTAGCCGCCTCTTCTGCGGTCATGTCCGGAAAAGTGGCATGGGCACGAGGAACTTCGACCAAATGATAATGCCAGTATTTTTTTTCTTCCTCCGGCAAAGAATTATATTGTGCTGTTGTAATAATATATTCAAAACCTATAGGTTTATCCTGATCCT
>CAYYSO010000196.1:0-2875 GCA_964474415.1 uncultured Methylomarinum sp.
TTGAATACGTCCACTTTTCTATCTGTTTATCAGCAATGGTTATGGGATTTTTTTTGTGTCGACCAAATAGCATATTGTTTTATGTTTTGTTACCGAAACCAATAGTCATTAATAATGTAACGGCAATATTTACTTTGAATTTCTAATAAAAAAGGCGCTTTCCCAAAAGAGCAAGCGCCAACGCTCAAGTCTGAAAACTAAAGGGAGCAACAAAATAAAAGCAATCTATATGCCAAAAGCAAAATTATCATAATATACTGATTTACAACATATTTAAAAACCAAGTAATTTAGTCTAAAATAGTTTTAGGCATTCATACTCCATCATGGTGCGATTCTGTCATTTATGGTGCATTCAGATAAAACGAAGTAAAAATTTTACCTGGAAATTTCAATTATGCGGGTTACAACAAAAGAACAAGTCACCATTCCATGAGGAATCCGGGGAACTTTAGGTATTACGCCTGAGACCGAAATCAATTTTATTGAAGAAAATGGACGCTTCTATATTGTTAAATATAGATCAGCCAACAATACAAAAAAATTTAGCAAACTCAGGGGAATCGCAACGGTAAAAATGACGACCGCCGAAATCTTAAGCCTTGCACGAGAATCAAAATGAATGGTGTTTTTGTCGACTCATGCATATTACTGGATCTATTTACCAATGACGTTAATTGGGCTGACTAGTCTGAAAATATAGTCAAACCAATTCTCTTTATATTAATTCTATTGTTTATACTGAAGTGTCCATCAGTTTTAATAAAATAGAGTAAGTAGAGCATGCCATTGCTGAAATAGGCATAAAAGTACTGAAAATGCCATGATAGACGCTCTTCCTCACTGGAAAGGCATTTCTCAGATACAGGAAAAATAAAACATACTTCCCTCAAGTTAGATTGATACATCCCTATGAAAATTAACTCAGCAATATTCTAATTCTATTGTAACTACTCAGCGTAATTAATTGAACGAAAAGTATTTAATATCAGTTACTTGCGGAAGAAGTGTATGTGACATGGATGTATTCACGACGTCTTTTGGAGTAAGTGACTGATATTAAATACATATATACGCTGAATAGTTACATTCTATTTTATTAATTTATGCAAAACCGGGGTTTTGAAGATAACACTAACGATTGATAAAATACAACAGTAACAGATTACTTAAAAGCAACAGTCCAGATACCGTTTTCCAGAATATCAGCGGATTACGCTCGATGATTGGCAAAGTATCGGTCGATTTAAGAAACTCAGGATTTGGCGTGGAAAGATCATACACAAATTCGGATAACTCGTCATACCTACCCTGGGGTGCAATCGAGGTCGCTTTTTTCAAAGTCCCGTCTATCCAGTGCGGCACCATAGTATTCTTATGAAAACTGGGGACATACTCCAGTTTGGCAAGACTCATTTTATCAGGCTTTTCAGGAATGTCTCGACCAAACGGCAAAGCTCTGTTGATCATTTCATAAGTAATTACTCCCAGCGAAAAAATATCAGACCTGACCGTTCCCTGCTGCCCCAAATGATATTCCGGCGCCGTATAATTTAAAGTGCCCAATACATTTTCTTCATTCTGCTCCAGGGGAGTAATTTCGGCGATACCGGCAATTTTAACTGAACCGAAATCAATAATTTTCACCGTACCGTTTTTATCAAACATAATATTCTCAGGTTTTAAATCCTGATGTAGCATTTCCATACGATGAAACGCCCTTAACCCGTTGGCAATTTGTTTTACAATCTTTCGGACTTCCCGTATATCAGGTTTAGGATGGTCATCCATCCATTCTCTCAGAGTTTGTCCGTCAAGATATTCCGTCACATAATAAATATAACTTTTTTTCCTGTCTGTCCCTAAGACTCTCAACACATTATCATGACGAATACGCTTGCCCGCCCATTCTTCATGCAAAAAATGCTCAATATAATACGTGTCATCATCATATAATACCGAGGGTGTCTTCAAAATCACCCTCGTTTCTGTCAAGGTATCAAAGGCACGATAAATCTGGGTACGATTACTGGCATGAATCTCCGCCTCAATACGGTAACCATCAATCACCATCCCTTCCTTCAATGGTGGCGGAAATGGTAAATTGGCATGACGCCGGATTATTTCATCCTCTTTTGCTGATGGGAGCTCATCAATACTCACTATCTGGCAGGTGAGATTATCATCACTTTTATTAGTGACCGCTTGTTGCACCAGGTTTTGTGCACGCTGATTTAAATTGCCGTCCCTTTGAACAATCTTTTTTAGCGTTTTTTCACCAACAAATTCGTGTACACCATCCGTTGTCATAATGAACAAATCCCCTTTTTCCAGAGGAAAGGACTTGTAATCCACCTCCAGATGAGGCTCTATACCCATAGCCCGGTTCAAATAGTTTTTATCAGCGGAAATCTGAATACGATGATCACGGGTCATCAACTCTAAATTACCTTTTCTTAAACGATAAATTCTGGAGTCACCGATATGAAAGATATATCCGGTCGTTGACTTGCACACCAGGATACTCAATGTACTAACCATGCCTTTAGCTGATTCGTACTGCAGATGCCCCTGACTATACAGCCAGGAATTGGTAGCCGACAGAATCTTTTGTCCGGCGTTTTTCACTGTCCACGAATCCGGTGTACTGTAATAATCGCTTAAAAAACTAAGTACACAACATTGACTAGCTTGTTTGCCGGCATCACTACCGCTCATGCCATCGGCAATGACTACAGCCAGCCCCTTATGAGTCAGTTGCGGCTCCTCAGGAACCTTGGCGCCAAAACTATCCTCATTATCAGCTTTAACTCCTTGATCACTACAGGCGCCGATACTGACTTTTAATTCTGTTTTTTTCATCTGTGTGGTTAATC
>CAYYSO010000197.1:0-2821 GCA_964474415.1 uncultured Methylomarinum sp.
TAATGCCGAAATCTTCCGTCGGACCGCCGGGATTATGGCTGGCGGATAAAACGATGCCGCCAAATGCGTTATATTTACGAATAATATTGGAAGCGGCTGGAGTCGATAATAACCCGCCTCGGCCGATAATCAGTTCGCCAAAGCCGTTGGCAGCGGCAATTTTTATAATAACCTGGATGGCCTGACGATTGAAATAGCGGCCATCTCCACCTAAAACCAGAGATTTTCCTTGAAAATCGTTTAGTGAGTTGAAAATAGATTGAACAAAATTTTCCAGATAATCAGGTTGTTGAAAGACAGTGACTTTTTTTCGCAGGCCGGAAGTGCCGGGTTTTTGATCGTTATAAGCGGTAGTATTGACGGTTTCTATTTGCATCTTCAATCCTAAGTGCGACAATTTACGGTAGAGTGAGGCAATGCGCAATTCTGGTGGATTATTTATTGCGCGTTGCCTAAGGTACACCAAAAATTTAATTCGTTGTATATTTTTATGTTAAGAATAGGGTGGTTGGCTGTTTTTGTTTTAAGTTTTTTACCGGGGCTAAGTGTAGCGGAAGACGTCTGGCTATTAGTGGATACTCAAAAAATGCAACTTGAAGTAAAGCAGGGTGAGAGAACCATCAAAGTCTTCTCCAGTATATCCATTGGTCGTAACGGCGCCGGGTTTAAATCACATACAGGCGACGATATTACACCGCTTGGAAAATACAGGATAGGTTGGGTTAACAATAAAAGTCCCTATTATCGTTTTTTTGGATTTACTTATCCTTCTGTTGATAATGCTGCTATGGCATTGAAAAAAGGGCTGATTGACCGGAAAACCTATAATAGAATTGTGAATAAACATCTTGAAAATAAAGTGCCGCCACAGAATACCGAATTAGGCGGGCAAATAGGAATTCATGGATTGGGCAAAGCCGATAAGCGGATTCATTTACTGGTAAACTGGACCCATGGATGTATTGCGCTGACTAATGAACAAATTGATCAGTTAAGCCGCTGGGCGCACAAAGGAACTCGGGTTAAAGTGAAATAATACTGGAAAGTATCGGAAAAACAAGGCAGAATTAAACTGATGTTAAACGTTATCAACTCCATTTGATTATTTTAGAAGGAAGAATATGATGAAAGCGATAAAATTAGCAGCGGTTTTCGTTGCAGCGGGTTTAATGACAGGTTGTGCCAGCACCTCAGATATTGATAATTTGCAGGCACAGCTTGATACATTGAAATCACAGATTTCTTCTGCATCTTCAGATGCAGCGAGCGCTCAGGCATCAGCGGCAGAAGCTGCGGCTAAAGCGGCGGCTGCAGAAGCTGCGGCAAATCGTGCAGCACAATATGCTCAGGACACCAACAGCAAACTTGATCGCATGTTCAAAAAATCAATGATGAAATAAAAATCATTTGGGAACGCGCACGGAATAAGTTTGGCAACTGGCCCGGCACTCCATAGATGGTGGGCTAACGTAGAATTTATGTTCGTATTCAACGACTGCACGGATGCAGGGCAACGCATGGAGCAGTTGCAGAGGCGTGGCAACAGGCGCATAGCAAGCTATGTAACTGTTGCCGCAACGCAGATACGGACATAAAGGCAAGCGAGTTGTCGAAGTTATTTCGTACACGCCCCCCTTAGGCGATTATTTTTTGATAATCGCTTTACATATTATTGACAAACCCAGCATGAATACGCTGCTGGGCAAGCCCGTTGGTTTTTATCCGCGGACTTTTTTACGGATCAATATTTGGATACCCAAAGTCAACAGGACGTTCAAAAATGGCGACGGGAATGCCGTTACTTTGTTCGAGTGCGGACTTTAATGCCGCTCCTTTAATTACCGGTATTTTGCCGTTATTTGCCTGTTCGATTAGATCCAGAGCTGAATCCAGTCTTTTCCGGTAATCCTGCTGTGAGGCTTCCAGCTCAGGGTAGACTTCAATGTAAAGCGTATCATGGGACCAACCTACTTTAATGGGTTGGTTGACAATATAAACAGGAGTACCGACTTTCACTTCAGGAAAAAGTTTTTTTATATCTTCCGGATACATACGAATACAGCCGTGGCTGACGCGCATGCCAACACCATAAGGTTTGTTGGTGCTGTGAATCAGGTAGCCTGGAATGCCTAAGCGTAGAGCAAACAGACCCAACGGATTATCGGGACCTGCCGGATAAACATCAGGCAGTACTTCACCTGCTGCAGCATGTTCTGCTTTTATGGATTGAGGGGGAATCCACACTGGATTCTCGGTTTTGGCAATGATATGTGTTTCCCCTAGTGGAGTTTCCCAGTCAATCCGGCCGATACTGATTGGATGGGTTATGACTATTTGCGGATGATTCTTTTTGGGTTTAGGGTAATAAAACAAGCGGTATTCCGGCAGATTCAGTACCAGCCCTTCATGTGGGGTGTCCGGTAGCAAACGGCTGTTTGGAATTCTGACTTTTGTGCCGGTGCCTGGAAGCCAGCGATCAACCTTGGGGTTGACCATGATGATTTCATTTTGTCCGACATCATAGTCTCTGGCAATATCCAGCAGAGTATCTTCTTGCCTGGTTGTTGCATAGGTGGTTTTATGAGGCGGATTGCCGATTAGCGTGTCGCCGGGATGTTCAGGCATAAGGTAACTGGTAGCCAGTGCGGAAACACTGGCTGACAACAGCAGATTAAATAATAACAGCTTGAGCATTAGAGTTTATTTTCGCCGCCAAATATTTCCAGTAGACGCGGTAAAAAGTTGGCCAGTTCCATCGACATGATAGAAAAATCCGCATCAAAGCGTTCAATTTCCGTATCGGTATCAATATCGGCCACCT
>CAYYSO010000198.1:0-2820 GCA_964474415.1 uncultured Methylomarinum sp.
ACGGAGCGCCATCACCAGCTGAATCAGCTCGTGAAATCCGTGAACTGGTTGATGCGGCTGCGGCATAAACAACTAAATTGCAGGGATTTTTAAAAAGCGTAGCAGATACGTTAAACAGGGATGGAATAGGAAACGGGCGGAATATATTTCGCCCGTTTTTAATGCTTTTTGCAGTTTGAATAGCGTATTTTTATACAATTAGTCAGTTTTTATTTGTAAGGTATTCTGAGTGTAATGACTTGCTATTCGGTGTTAATGGTTGGATATTAATAGTATCGGAAGTTCTAAATAATTGCCGGTTATGGGGTTATTTTAATTCTTGCGATTCTGATTATAGTGCAGTTAGTGCATTAATAGCTGAAATGCTGCACTCCGCTTCGCAAAAGAAAATTTTACCAAAGGGTATTTACAGATGAAAAAAAATAATTTTATAAATAGTTTGTTAGGCTCATTGCCAATTTTTTCCTTTGACGAGCATTCGGTTTCAAGTGCAGAAAAAAGTGATGACTCATCGGTTGAGGTAACGGGAGTTGCTCGTTATCTAAATGAAAAGTTAGCGGTCACAGGTGTTGATAAATATCTTAAAAGTCATCAGCATAATCCTGCAACCGGGGTGAAAAAATATATGGCCAGGCAGATTCTGTCAAATAATAATAAGCCGGTAAGCACAGGCGTATCAAAATATATTAGCAAGCAAGTTATTTTAGACAAAGAAAAACCTGCAGTTAGCGGTGTTGCCAAGTATGTGGCAAAGCAGGGCTTGAGAATAAAAGAAAGGCCGGTTGCAACAGGAGTTGCCCGTTATTTGGCCAGACTGGCTAAAGTGGAAAAGGAAAATGCTCCGGCTACTGGTGTAGGGGAATATTTGCAAATCAAGAAAAGAATAGCAAAAAAAACAGCGGCGGCAGAATTGGTAGCAAAATATTTGGAAGCAGAAGCTATAGCCGCGCGAGAAGCAGTTGAAAAGCAAGTGAGTATACAGTCGGAACCAGATATTGTTGAGGAAATTGATCCGGCAGCTACAGGTGTTTCTTATTATTTGGCTAAACGGGGGGCTGAAAATAGAGCTTCGGTGACTGGAGTTGCAAAATATGTAGCAAAAAAAGTAAGTGCTTCCAGTGCTGCCCCTAAGAAAACGGGTGTGGAAAGATATGTTGCTAAACAAGTTTTAATTAGTAAGGAAACGCCAACGGGAGTTGCTAAATATATGGTTAGGCAGATTTTATCGGCGAAGGATGTTGATATTGCTACCGGTGTTGATAAATACGTTACCAAAAAGGATCAGGCGGTAACTGAATTTTCCAAAGCGAGTGGTGTGGCTAAATATATAGCCAGACTATCTACTTTGACAAACGATAAAAATATTGAGCCTGAGTATGAGGAAGTTAAACCGCTAGTTAAAGGAAGTGAAGTTGATTCTGAACAAGAGGGTGCTGCCTTAACTAGCGTGGAAAAATATCTTGCTCAAAAGATCAAGATGAAGCTTGAGGTAGTTAAACCTGTAACAGGTGTGGAAAAATATCTGAGGAATAGAAGATAATTATTCATACTTCTTCGGTCATTAGTTTATGAGTCAGGACAGATAATATTCAGCCGGATTCTTTATGTTTCTAAAACAGACTTACCGAAAAATATTTCTAGGTTAAAACGAAAACGAATTTGTAACTATTTAGCGTCTATGTAGGCTTGAATGTGGCCTCCATGCCACATACACTTCTTTTGCAAGTAACTGATATTAAAGGCTTGTCGTTCATTTAAATACGCTGAATAGTTACTTTTTTAATTTTTATATTATATCTCCTAATCAGGCTCTTTAGTCGGGATTTTGTAAAAGTAAATCTGTTGGTCCTGCTCGAATATAGCTAGCAACTCTTTCCCCTAGAGCCTCTTTATTGTGCTCATTAAAACAAGATTTTTTTGTATTTTGCCTGCACTTTGCGGTGAGTTCCATAGCAATCGTATTTCAAAACCCGATGTCGGAATGTTTTTTAATGGAAATTTCAGTAGCTGGGTACCTCCGCAAAGCAATCTGCAGATTTCAACAGTGTTCTTGGATGGGTTCCAAGTATCGACTTCCATTCTCATCTGGCATGACATGCCCTGAATTATTGAGAAATTGCTTTTGTGGGAATATGTGAATAATTATAGGTATTTTTAATACGGCAGTCATTGCGAGGTATGAGCGAGTTATTTGATTACCCGGAACCAGGTAACTGTACAAATTTTGATGTTGGATAAATATACAATGGGATTCTTGCTAAGAATGAAAGGCTCAGTCGGTTGTGGTAAAAAAAGAAAATGAGTGTGGTTGTTAGATTTATGCAACATAAAACTAAAGGATTGTGTTCATAAAAAGGAATATTAAAAGCAAATGAATTCAAGCTTTACTTAGAATTGGATAAATAAAAAAAATTATATTGATTATATATATCAATATGTTGATAAGGGGGTGTCGAGTTAAAGGTATTGGTGTTCTAAAGCTTGATGGGATTGTGCAATATGGCGAATAAAGTCGGAATGTTAGGGATAATAATGTTGTGTTGTGAAGGAGACAATTTGTTAAATTAATGGTAAAAACGGAAAATTATCTTTGAGATTCATGGTTGTTTGCAGAGTGTTTGCCATGAATTAAAAATAATAAAAAATGAGTCGAACTGTGTGTTTGTGAGGCAGTCGATAAAATTGACATACTACCTGTTTCTGTTTTAAAGTTCCCCCCACGAAATAAGTCTGAAACAAAAAAACTATAAACAAAAATTTACTTTAACGGAGCATATAATATGGCAACACCATTAATTCAAATGGCTTTAGATTCACTAG
>CAYYSO010000199.1:0-2777 GCA_964474415.1 uncultured Methylomarinum sp.
TACCGCATTTAATCGGATGCATGAATTGACTCTGTCAATGCTGGAAGCCGGAACACTTGAGGAAATCATGGACAATCTTAATCAAGTACTGTCGGAATGTTTTTTAACTGATTTTGTCGCCGTTAAAATTCTCAGAGAGAACATCGAATCGCCGATCAGTAATATTTTTGTTGCTCCGAACGATATCGGCCTTAAGCATTTTAGCCAGGAACTCAGCGCCAACCAACCAAAATGCGGTCGCCCGACCCTGGCTCAGGCTCGTTTTTTGTTTGGCGATGCAGCGAAAGAAGTTAAATCATGCGCCATCATTCCAATGACTTTTACCGAGCTGGAGGGATTGCTGGCTATCGGTAGCCGTGATGACAACCGCTTTCATTACAGTATGGGACATTTGTTTCTCACTCAAATGAGTGAAATTATCGGTACCCGGTTTATTTCCCTACTCTCACAAATGAAGGGTAATACAAATCAATGTCTCACTATATAGTTTATAATTTGTTTTTACCATGAAGGACATGAAGATAATGAAGAAAAGATATTTTCTAGATTCAGCCTCCTGCAAATGAATCATGCAAAACTCTGCCAATGATCAGTTGCAGACATTCATTCACTATCTGCAAGCTGAAAAGCGCGCTTCAGAACATACCGTTAGCAGTTATCAACGAGACTTACAGCGCTTACAACAGTTTTGTGACGAGCAACAATTAGAACGCTGGGGGGCTATTCAACCAGGCGATATACGGCAACATATTGCCAATCGTCACAGAAAGGGTATCGGCAGCACATCGCTACAGCGGGAACTCTCTGCAATCCGAAGTTTTTATCATTACTTGCTGAAAAAAAACTGGGTTGCACAAAACCCGGCCAAACAAATACAAGCGCCCAAACAAGCCAGAAAACTGCCAAAAACACTGGATGTTGACCAGGTCAGCGGCATATTGGAAGCGCCGCCAGATTCCATTCTGGAAATACGTGACCTGGCCATGTTTGAATTATTTTATTCCTCCGGTTTGCGCCTGACTGAACTGGCTTCTATCAATATCGAAGACATCAATCTTAAAGAGCGTTCATTGCGAATCCGCAAGGGTAAAGGCGGCAAGCAACGAGACCTTCCTGTAGGCGGCAAAGCTATCAAGGCCATCAACATCTGGCTGACTCAACGCTCGAAAACAACGGAACCGGCATTATTTACTTCGAACCGCGGCAACCGCCTGGGCCAGCGCAGCATTCAACTTCGCCTGCAGCAATGGTGCAAGAAAAAAGGTTTGGATGAACATATACACCCTCATATGCTCAGACATTCTTTTGCCAGTCATTTACTGGAGTCCAGTCAGGATATCAGAGCTGTACAGGAACTGTTGGGACACAGTAATATCAGCACGACACAAATCTATACCCACCTGGATTTCCAGCATTTAGCCGAAATCTACGATAAAGCTCATCCGCGCGCGCGCAAGAAGACTGAATAATTTTTCTGATGAAAGCGAATTATTTCCAAATACATGCTAATATAAATCCATTTTTTCAGGGAAACCTGAACGTTTTTGTTTTTACAAATCCAAACTAAACTTACCGCAGGATAACCAGAAAATGTCAGATAGTTCAACAGATCATGAAGATGCCAAATCCAAAGGGATATTATGGGGCTTTGGCACTTTTACCGGCATCATCATTCTTGTTATTTTTATTCTTGCTCAATGGTGGGGTAGCGAACCCGGGTTATTTAATGTTCAGGAAGAAGCTGTCAAGCGCATGGAAGTCACCCACACAGATCAAATGCCGGTGGGTTATGTTTATACCAATACCCTGGCCCACATTGCTGAAGTTTTGATGTATAAACCCGGCGGTTATATTACCAATGACGTTGCTCCCCCGGGCATATTGATTGATAACATCAAAAACTGGGAGCACGGCGCTTTAGTCATGTTGCGCGATGCCACTACGGCATTACGCAACCACTTCTCCCGGGATCAGTCGCAATCAGCGGAAGATCCTGACCTGGCTAAAGCAGAACCTTACTTTTACTACGAACGCAATTCCTGGGCATTACCTTCCACTGAATCTGAATACGAAAAAGGCATTGACTCATTACATCACTATATGGAGCGCTTGCAGGATTTTGATGCCAAAAAACCGGCGCAGTTTTTTTCCCGTGCTGACAACCTGTGGCAATATATTGAAATTGTGATTAAAAGACTGGGGGGGCTTTCAACCCGGCTTACGGCCAGTACCGACCGCTTTGCCGGCGCTGCTCACGGCTCTCCAACCGACCCGGAAAACCCGAACAGGCCAACTCTGGGGCGAACATCGTGGCTGGATATTGACGATGTGTTTTACGAATCGCGTGGAGCCTGCTGGGCTCTGATGCATATTCTCCAGGCAGTCAAGCACGATTTTGCCGACATTTTGCTGGATAAACGCGCCATGAATACCGTGGATATTATTATTCATGCGATGGAGAATGCATTAACACCAATTTTAAGTCCAATGGTATTAAATGGCGACGGCTTTGGTCTGTTTGCCAACTATTCCCTGGCAATGGCTAACTACATTGCCCGCGCCAATGCCGCAGCGCTTGATTTACGTGACATCATGAACCGGGGTTAACACTGTGCAAGATCAAATCAACGAAAACCTGAAGAAACTCAGCACCTGGAAACGCATTTTCTTCATGCTGGTTTATTCAGTGATTGTTGGCCTGGTCAGAATCCTGTTATGGGCCGTCATTCTGTTACAGATTGCATCGACGTTACTGACAGGCAAATCCAACGACAACA
>CAYYSO010000200.1:0-2775 GCA_964474415.1 uncultured Methylomarinum sp.
GTAATGATTTTCCCTATAGCTATCTTTTCAGCTCTGCCTATCTGCTGGTCTGGTTAATATTCAGTATTACGTTAACCCTGCTGCAATGGCAATTGCTCCGCTTGCAGTGGCTTTCAAGTACTATGAGAAGCACTCATACACTGTTAGCGGCAGCCATTTTTATCACGGCCGGTGTTTATCAGTTTACGACACTAAAAAATGCCTGTTTAAAACATTGCCAATCGCCCTTCAGCTTTTTGTTAAACTCCTGGAAAAACGGCAAACTTGGCGCCTTTAATATGGGGATTATTCACGGAATCACTTGTGTTGGATGCTGTTGGGCGCAAATGCTCATCATGTTTGCCGTCGGCATCATGAATATAACCGCCATGATTTTGATCACCTTATTTATTCTGCTGGAAAAGAGCTTACCCGCGAATAAATATTTCGTCAGCAAAACAGCGGGATGGCTGTTATGTTTTTGGGGTGTTTTGTTACTTTTATTGTAGATGTGTCACTGTCGTACAACTTAAGGAGTGAGGATTTAATCAAAAGCTCTTATATTGACAGTACGAACTATATCTGCCAATAATCCGCAACTACTCCGCTTTATTCACTACCACTGCATTTGACTTAAGACTTAAGGTAAAACAGCCGTCCAGCAGTCCTTGCAGCTCTTCCCCCACCATACTGTAACGCCAGCCCTGTAATACCGGATTATCGGTGCCATCATAAATCAGTTTTTCCAGATCCTTACGTGTTGCCAACACAACCGGATTAAGTGAATTCTCATCAGCTCGTATCCTGACTACAGCCGTTAACACATCCAGTATTGCTTCTTGTTGCTGCGTTCTTTTCGGTGGTCTGCCCTGTTCATATAACGGAACCGGAGCACGCTCTTTGGCGTCATTAATCAGTCGGCAAATAACTTTTCCATGGCGATTAACCAGCCGCTCATTGATATTACGCACTTTGGCTAATTCTTCCTCAGTTTCCGGTTGTAATTTGGCCAGTTCCAGCAACATATCATCACGAACCAGCCAATTACGCGGTCTATCGATTTTCTGTGCAGTTTCTTCCCGCCATTCCGCAAGAGCCTGAACAATAGATAATTGCTTACCGGTCAATTTATTTTTCCCTCTGATTTTCAACCAGGCATTAGCAGGTGAAATCTGATACAACTCGGTGTCTTTCAATAATTCAAAATCATGTTCCAACCACTTTAAACGTCCCAGTTTTTCCAGTTGCTCGCACATCATTTGATAAATCTTGCACAGATAAATAACGTCATCAGCCGCATATTGAACTTGAGCATCACTTAACGGCCGTACACTCCAATCAGTACGGGTATGCGCTTTGCTAAGATTAATATTTAAAAAGCTGGATACCAGCATGGCATAACCGGGATTTTCCTGAAAACCCAACAAAGGCGCTGCAATCTGGGTGTCAAAAACAGGCCCCGGCACTTTCCCGGTAATCTGATAAAAAATTTCCAGATCCTGACGACAGGAATGCAACACTTTAACGATGTCAGGTTGATAAATAGCATCAAATAATTTATCCAGATCAGGTAATGCGATGGGATCGACACAAGCCACCCACTCCGGTGTGGCGATTTGTAATAAACAGAATTGGGGATAATAGGTTTTCTCCCTTAAAAATTCTGTATCCAGTGCAATCCATGGTTCTTGTATAATTTGCCGGCACAGTTGGTCCAGCTTTTCAGTGGTATTAATATATTGAATGGTCATAGTGACATAACCATAGCAGTATTTCCGGCATTTAACAGGAAATCCATAAATTTCTCACTCCAGGTCAGCAAAGATGCCAAATAACTACATTACAAAGATCAACAACATGTTTAAACTTATACTAAACTGTAAAATATCATTACCTTCTAACTATTCTGGAATTCTATGTTATGAGCTGGTTTAACAGTCTCCTTCCCAATTTATTCTCCTCTCCCAAAGAAGCCCCTTATAAAAAGCAATCTAATTCAGAAATTCCTGAAAAAACACCAGAGCCCTCCTCAGAACCAGGCAGAATAGTCAATAAAAAAATACCGCTTGAAACACTTAAAAAACTGGCACCTGTAAGACATTTGGAAGATGCCGTTATTGAGAAATTACCTCAAAAATGCTTGTTTTTTAATGCGCAATCACAGGTTTTTACATTTGGTCAGCAAACTGACAGCGTTTATTACTTACTTAAAGGCACCATCAGCATTCATCCAAACAGCGATAATTCCTATCAAATCAGCTCAGACAGCGTAAGAGCCAATCTACCATTAAACAGCAGTAATATCTTTAGCGCATCAGCGGTTGCAGTCAGTGATATCACCGTTTTGGCAATCTCTGTTGAGCTAAACACATTATGGAATATAAAAAGCCAGAATGACATTGATTGTGTGGAATTAATCGATATTGAGTTACCCGAACAGCTCAACAACAATCGTTTTTTCACCAGTTTCTGTCAAGCCTATAAACAAAATAAATTATATTTGCCCTCGCTACCTGCTATTGCCTTTAAACTAAAAGAGGCGATGCAGCATAATAATATCGGTATACATGAAGCCGTAGAAATTATTCAAATAGATCCTCCTATTGTCACCAAGCTGATACAAATTGCCAATAGCTCTTTGTACGCCCCGACTTCAACCATCAATAATTGCCTTGATGCCGTCAACCGGCTCGGACTAGAAGCAACTCGTAATCTGGTAATGGGTATCAGTCTGAAACAATTATTCAACTGTAAAGACAAACAACTGATGCACTATATGCAACAATTATGGAAACA
>CAYYSO010000201.1:0-2774 GCA_964474415.1 uncultured Methylomarinum sp.
GCACAAGCTGAAGCTTTTGTTGATGATTTACTTATCAAGTATAGGAAACATAATACTCAACATCACTTCCAGTTGAAAACTACGGTTACGGTAAGCTGGGGAAAATATCTTAAATCCATTAGCGATGATTTTTATAAGCAAAAATTGCTTAATGATGCTGTTGGCATTGATAGAACGCATACCGTTTTAGTGTGCTCAAGTGAAGAAAATGTCACACGTCTTCAACAAAGTATGCCAAATAATATTGCTGATTTTACCGACATTATATTTTTTCCAGAAGCAGAAACAATCAATCACCTGTTATTGATTCATGAAGAATTTAAGATACTAATTGGCCATATTTGTTTCTCAAATGACATTGATAAATTAGAAGCCTTAGCCAAGATTATTTTAGCGCATTGGGTTGATAAGAAGACGACCCTATCTTCAGTCAATGAATTGTTATCCGCCCTAGAAAGCAGCTTTCCAAATTTCTTAGCTAGAACAAATGTTTCCGTGAGTTTACTTCCTGAAGTTGAACGTATTTTTTCAACGATTATGTATTTCAGTTTTAAAATTGAAAAAGGTTATTTTAGCTGGCATTATCATGATTTTGATTCAGGAACCATTCCCTATTCAGTTGACTCCAAAGAATTTATTGCCTTTCAACAAGAGATAGCATCAAAACGTCCCAGACAATTCGATGAATTAGAAGGTATTTTATTATGAGCAGACAATTTTCAGATTATGTCAGTGATATTGGGATGTCTAATCTTAATAAGCTAGCCGATTCCTCAACAAACGTTAATGACTATTCCAATGCCTTATATTTGTTAGGTAAAGAGTTGGGTAATGTTTTAGCTGAACAAATAACTGACGAAAATAAAAATATCTGTGTTGCTTGCACTGTAGAAGATGCTGATTTTTTAGCAAAAGGCATTATCGATTCCTTAAACATTCTATATTCTGATGTATCCTTGGCTTGTTTTTGGAATCAGCGACAACAAGCATTATCTATCGCACCTATCATAAAAAAATACTGTGAACCGGCTGCTAATAACGCTAATGCGCTTGTCATTGTAAAGTCAATTATCTCAGGTGCATGCGTTGTTAAAACTAATTTAACAAATCTTATTCAAGATATAGACCCTGTTAGCATATTTGTTGTCGCACCTGTTATGCATACCGATGCCCAGAAAAAGTTAAATAGCGAATTTCCAAGTGCTATTGCAGAAAAATTTAAATATATCTATTTTGCAATAGATGATGAAATGCAAAGTAATGGTAATTTAGTGCCTGGTATCGGTGGTAACGTATATCAAAGGCTTGGTTTTAAAGACCAGGATGACAAGAATAGATTTATTCCTAAGTTAGTTAAAGAGCGTAGAGAATCACTCATTTCTGTATAAAACCAGAAAATATAAGTTTAGGAAGGGAAATATGAATATACCTAAGGGCATATATAAGCATTTCAAAGGGCATATATATAAGGTAATAGGCACAGCAAAGCATTCTGAAACTTTAGAAGAGCAAGTCGTCTACGTCTCAATATCAGATGATAATGAGTTATGGGTAAGACCTGCAAATATGTTTCTTGATATGGTGGAGCGTGATGGAAAACGGTTTCAGCGGTTTGAGTTTCTAGGAGACTCAATATCTGATTTAGAGTAATGAAATCTTCATTGTTTTTTACCATGAAGGGCATGAAGAAAAGATCTGGTCTAAGCTTTCATCTTCATTGGCTTCATGTCCTTCATGGTTTCAATACGTTAAGGTTTAACTGACTGCTTGTTCGACGATGGCATCGGCGAGGTGAAGTTGGGTGATTTGGGCATCGTTGAGGTGTGCTTTTAGTTGGTCGCATAGGGTCATTAGTTCATCTACTTTAGTCACAATGTGTTGCTGTTCTCTCAATGGAGGTAAAGCAACTACTAAGCTTCGAATTTGCTCTCTTGAAACATTCTTCATTGAACTACTTGTTCCACCAGCAACCTCAGCATAATAATCTCTAGAAACGCGACTATTATTAACTAAACTAATGAAACCACCTTCAATATTTGATGATAGTACGAAGCGAATAATTTTATCGCTCATCATTAACTTTTTGGGTGCACCGTTAGGAACTATTACTGCTCTTGCTACTAGCTCGGCAGTATTTGCACGCGATATTAAGAAATCACCATCTTTAATTTCATATTGAACTCTTGGTTCTAATGAGCTTGGTAGCTCTTTATTTTCATTGGGATTAAATTGCCCCCATGTAACCGCACTAACTTTCAGCACTCCCCATCGACCATCTCCACGTGGGGTTGGTAAGCAACGTGGACTCCAACCTGCTTCCGAATTCAATGATACATATTCTAAACGACTCCACGTCCACCCACTCGGTAATTCAAACGGCTTTTCATCCTCAGTAATCGCAGGCAAAGGCTTTTGTTTTTTAATTTTTTTATCTTTAATTAACTGTTCTTTTTCAGCGGCTATTTTTTCCAGTAATACCGATGCGGGTTCGTCGTTGGGGTCTTGTGGGACGAGTTTGCCCATGACTGCGAGTTGTAAGACTGTTTGTTTTAGCTGATCAATGCTATGTTCTGTGGTGAACAGGGTGTCGAAGTGTTCGGCGATTCTTGCCCAGCTTGATTCGAAGGAAATTGCTCCTGCATTTCCTTCATTTCCACCTTCCTTGGCGGTCAATGCTTCTGCACTTTCGCTGGTTGTCAGTGTGGCTAGCAGAGATTCAACTAAGGTTTGATGGGCGGTGATGCTGTCTTCGGTTTGTTGCTCTAACTGATCAC
>CAYYSO010000202.1:0-2724 GCA_964474415.1 uncultured Methylomarinum sp.
GAAAAATACCTTGTTGACGGCAAAAGGCATTTAACGCCTCGCCTTCTAAAGCGGCGCTTTTCATTAGTAAAGCCAAGCGTTGCGCCATTGACCAATCGGCAGGACGTTGTTAAATCAGGTTGAGATATGGTTTAGTATTTTAGTGTGCCGATTATTGACAAGGCTATCAGTAAAATCAACTGACGAGTTGAAAGAAAAAGTACTTGATTTTATCGAGTACTTTAACCGGACAATGGCTAAACCATTTTAAATGGACTTATCGAGGAAGGGCTCTACATGCATAGAATACCGAATTTAAGGGATGTGGTACTATTATTACCAAGTTTTTATATCGCTATCGATACTTTTCTGACAAAAAACGAAATTCATATCAATATGCACGAGATTTTGCAGCGCACCAGCAATTGCGTCATACTGGGCAAACATTGGCAACGAATCTATAACGATTATGCTTAAATGATTTGTCGATATACGCTTTAAGCTGGCGTTGCCGGTTTGCTATTTAATCCTTAGTTCAGGTATAAAACTACTGAATGTAAATGTCTTAAGATTGGCAATGCCCTCTCATTTAAAATATTTAAGCTGCTTTTTTTTCCCTGGCTGCGTAGCTTGGTTTCTATATACCGGTCCACATGATGTTATCGGGGCACTTGCCTGGACACTGCCACTATGGTCATTGATTGTTATCGACTGGCTCAGTCCCAAGATCAACCCGAATCAGGAAAAACAGCGTATTTCCGGTTGGTATTGCGATATGATTTTGTATGCGCTGGCTTTTCTGCAATTTTTGATTATCAGTTTATTAGTCATCTATGCCAGTCAATTGCAATGGGGTTCTATGAGCACCATTGCCACTTCTGTGGTTAATCTGATCGTCATGCGTATTTTGGTGGGTACTACATCCGGCAGTTCAGCCATTATTGTCGCCCATGAACTGATTCATCGATCAAAAATGCATCAGCGTATTTTGGGACGCTTATTATTATTTACCGTTTGTTATGAACATTTTGTCATTGCCCATCTGCGCGGACATCATTTTACTGTGGCGACACCGGAAGATATTGCCACGGCTCGCCTGGGCGAAAGTTTTGAAGATTACTGGAAAAAAGTGGTCGTCGCCCATTTTAAATATGCCTGGAATTGTGAGCTTGAACGTCTGGGGTTAAGTGAATCACCTTGGTTTCATTTCCGAATGTTAAGTAATTCAGTGTTACAAGGTGTTATAGTTGAAATCACGCTAGTCATACTAATTTTTGTATTTTTTGGCTGGGCGGCCGCCTTTATTTTTCTGTATCAGGCTCTTGCCGGGGTACGATTGCTGGAAACCATCAATTATTATCAGCACTGGGGGTTGGAGCAGGGAAAAGTGAGGAATAATCTGGCCTGGGTAAATCAATCCGGGTTTACTGAATATGCCTTGGTTGGTTTATCCAATCATATAGGACACCATCAAAATGCCGGCGTACCTTTTCAGGAAATTCCTTATTCAGATCAAGGGCCTAAAATGCCTTATGGCTATTTTGTTACCAATCTCTGGGTAAAGTTGAATAATCCCTTATATTGCAGAGTATCGACCGATATACTGAAAAATTATTTATAACGTGCGTTTCGCTTAAATATTGTAAAACTATGAAGAGCATGAAGAACACGAAGGAAAGTATTTGATTTTGTGAGAAGCAGGAGGTCTCATTATCTGTTTCGGTGCTTTGTCGAGCCAGTGAAAGCTCGTGCAAAGCTTTCTTATAGGCGCTCAAGATTATGAATTTGACACACATCCATCCCAGGTTAACTTTGCCAAACCTGATTTCTGGTATCCGTTTTTTGACCGCCCCGATTATGTTGTGGTTGGCATGGAATGGCTATGGACTGATATTCATGACGGTTCTGGCGATAGCATTTCTGTCAGATATTCTGGATGGACTGGCGGCGCGAATAACCGGGCAGATGACTCAGTTTGGCGCCATATTGGATAGTTGGGCCGACTTACTGACTTATATGACCATTGGATTTGGCAGTTGGTGGCTCTGGCCGGATATTGTTCACAGGGAAGATGTTTATTTGTACACAATATTGGCCTGTTATCTGCTTCCTGCGAGCTGTGCCATAATCAAATTCGACACCTATGCCAGTTATCATACCTGGGGTGTCAAAATCGCGGCCGCATCTATCGGTTTGTCATTATATCCGCTGTTTCTTGGAGGACCGGCCTGGCCGTTTAGAATTGCCGTATGGGTTTATGTTATTGCCGCCATAGAAGAGGTGGTCATTACTTTGACATTAACCCAATTACAATCCAATGTACGGACTATCTGGCATGTATTGCAGCAACGAAAGTCCGTATAATTTCTTAGTGACTTTATATATGTAAGCCTATATCTTCTACTGGCAAGCATTTATTTTGGCTACAAGGATGAATAGCTAAATGCAATTTAAGTGGTGTGTAGTTAAGGGAATTGGCTAATGTCAGGTTGATTTTCAGTTCAAAATTATCCGGGGTTTCTTCAACCTGATTCAGTGTCCAGCTATCTTTATTGATTACAGTCGTCACAGTTTCTTTATTAAAATACCAACCTTGGTGCATTTTAAAGATAATCATGACAGCATAACGAATATCATCAATTTTGGTCATTTCGACGGATATTTTTATAGCTCCATCAGCCGCATATTGATAATCAGCAATTTCCCCCCGATTTAATTCATCTAACTGAGCTAACATATAGGCAT
>CAYYSO010000203.1:0-2702 GCA_964474415.1 uncultured Methylomarinum sp.
AGAATGAGCTTGAGCGGCGATAGCAGCAACTTCTTCGACGACGTCTTTTTTGTCATCTAATTTTAATGCCACAATTTACCTCCGATCATATTTCCAGGCTTTTAACCCGGAATTAATAATATGTATCCTTTGGATACCCCTGTTACGGATCTTTACCAGTCAAAGCAACCGGCCAAGCTTCCGTCTGCGTAGGTTTATTAAGCCTTTAAGCTCCTACGGTCTTTGACGGTTGCCAGCAAACCGGCAACCCAAAGTTTTTTGTATCTGCTCGCTCATGCTTGAATAGATACTGGTTTTAAAATCTGTTAGACATCAACACTGCTTTGATCTATCAACAGGCCTGGACCCATAGTTGATGACAGCGAAATCTTTTTAAGATAAATACCTTTAGCTGCCGACGGCTTAGCTTTCTTCAAATCAGCAACGAGAAATTCAAGGTTTTGCTTAATCGATTGTTCATCGAATGAAACCTTGCCAAGCGAGCAGTGTATAATACCTGATTTATCAGTACGATATCTTACTTGTCCTGATTTGGCATTTTTTACCGCAGTAGCAACATCAGGCGTTACTGTACCCACCTTTGGATTTGGCATTAAACCTCTTGGCCCCAGGATTTGACCCAATTGACCAACTACTCGCATAGCATCTGGAGAAGCAATCACCACATCGAAATCCATCTCACCTTTTTTTACTTGATCAGCAAGATCATCCATACCCACTACGTCAGCGCCAGCTTCTTTCGCTGCATCTGCGTTTGGCCCTTGGGTAAAAACAGCAACCCTTACAGTCTTACCAGTACCATTCGGTAAAACAGAAGCTCCACGAACATTTTGATCTGATTTTCTAGGGTCCACACCCAAGTTAACACTCACATCAACTGATTCATCAAATTTACTGCTAGCAAAATCTTTTAATATCGCTACGGCTTCAGACAGAGAGTACTGTTTGCTTTTATCGACTTTTGTCTGTATCAGCTTTGCTTTTTTGCTTAACTTAGCCATCACACACCCTCCACATTAAGCCCCATACTGCGCGCACTACCCGCAATAATTCTGACGGCAGCATCCAGATCAGCAGCATTCAGATCCTGCATTTTGGTATTGGCAATTTCTTCCAGCTGAGCGCGTGTTACAGTACCCACTTTATTAGTATTTGGCGTACTACTTCCTTTTTTAAGACCTGCCGCTTTCATCAGCAATATAGATGCTGGCGGGGTTTTAGTTACGAAAGTAAAACTTCTGTCGTTATACACAGAAATCACAACCGGGATTGGCAACCCTTTCTCGACATCCTGAGTTTTTGCATTAAATGCTTTACAAAACTCCATAATATTCACACCATGCTGCCCCAATGCCGGGCCAACTGGTGGACTTGGGTTCGCCTCACCTGCTTTTACTTGCAGCTTGATATATGCTTCAATTTTTTTTGCCATCATTAACTCCAACCGGGTTCAATCGCTTTTAAGCTCCCCAACAAACAAAAATCCCCACCCCTAAAAAAGGGCAGGGACACAACAAAACATCTTCAAAATCAGGACTTCTCTACTTGATTAAATTCTAATTCCACTGAAGTCGAGCGACCAAATATCAAAACCGATACTTTCAGACTACTCTTTTCATAATTAACTTCTTCGATACTACCGTTAAAATCCTTAAACGGGCCATCAATAATTCTCACAACCTCACCCACTTCAAACAACACCTTGGGCCGCGGTTTATTAACGCCTTCTTCAACCCTATTAAGAATTGCATTTGCTTCCTTTTCTGATATTGGCGCCGGCCTGTCTGATGTTCCACCTATAAAGCCCAATACTCTCGGTACATTTCTCACTAGATGCCAGGTATCATCCGTCAATTCCATTTGAACCAATACATACCCTGGAAAAAACTTTCTTTCACTTTTTCGCTGCTGCCCCATTCGCATTTCAACAACTTCTTCAGTCGGCACTAAAATTTTACCAAAAAAATTCTGAAGCCCTTCTCTCTCGATCCTTTCCTCAAGAGCAAGTTTGACTTTATTTTCAAAGTTTGAATAAGCGTGAACGACATACCACCGAAGTGCCATCACCTAGCCTCCCTGACCTGTCAGGAGCCGAACACCCCAGAACAAAAACATATCGAGAAGCCATAAAATAAGACCCACTATAAAAACCATCCCAAAAACCAACAAAGTGGTTCTAATTGTTTCCTCACGAGTTGGCCATACAACTTTCCTGACTTCCTGCTTAGCTTCAAGAATAAACACCCATACATTACGACCGGTAGCAGTTGTCAACATCAAACCTAAGGCAACAACAACCACTCCCACCAGAGCCAGGACTCTATATAATAAAGAGAACTCTGAGAAGTAATAAAAAGCGCTTAAACCTGCAACAACAAAGCCCACAGACAACACTTGTTTTACTACATCAAGTATTGATGAGGATGCTGCTTCTTCTGCTTGTGCATTCATTTAGACTAAATATGGAGTGGATTATAGATAAGCTTCTGAATGGCAGGCCAGGAGGGACTCGAACCCCCAACCTGCGGTTTTGGAGACCGCTGCTCTACCAATTGAGCCACTGACCTATTCAGAAAACCGATTGAGCTGGTCATTATAAACCAGCTCTTTTATTTATTCAATGATTGAGGCAACAACACCCGCACCCACTGTGCGACCACCCTCACGTACCGCGAAACGTAAACCCTCGTCCATCGCGATTG
>CAYYSO010000204.1:0-2639 GCA_964474415.1 uncultured Methylomarinum sp.
TTTCGCAAGCAACTGATATTAAATACTTTTCGTTCAATTAATTACGCTGAGTAGTTACGATTAGTTTAAGTCTATTGTAAAAAGCCGTATTCTGTTTTCAGAATCGGCCTTTTTATGCTTTATGAAAAGATTATTTTTGGCCCTTTGGCCGGATGATGAAACCCGCAAACGCATTGATAAACTCAATCAAGCTATTAATTTGAAGGGTCTAAAAAAGGTTAAGTGCGACAATTTACATGTGACTCTGGTTTTTCTGGGAAATGTGGATGTTGAAACACAAGTTTTGATTAGCGAGAGTGCACAAAATATTAGTGCACAATCTTTCATTTTAAATTTTGATCATCTGGATTATTGGCGAAAACCGCGAATATTATGCTTAACGGCAAGTCAACAAGAACCGAAATTATTGGCGCTGGTAGATGCCTTAAAGAATGCCTGTGGGACTTGCGGCATTAAAACCGAAGAAAGACCTTATAAGCCACACATCACCCTGGCCAGAAAAGCGGTTAGCAATGCAGACGTTGAGGTTGGGTCCATTGTCTGGCTGGCGCAGTCATTTTGTCTGGCAGAGTCGTACAGTACGCCTGATGGGGTACATTATCAAATTTTGCAAAGCTGGAACCTTAATTAAAGTATGTTTGCTTATTCGTTGCCGCTATTTTTTACCGATATTAATGTTTTAAAACCATTGGAATTCCTACTAATTGTACTGACGCTTTATATTTTTTTGTGGGTCAGTTCACCATTGCCGGTTGATTCTCCATTGGATGCTTCACATCAATTTACCAGCCGTCGGTATTTAATCGAAGCATGGCTGGGATTAAGATCTTTGTGGTCAGTTTTTTGGCCGTTTTTTCTGTTGTTGAATCTGCTTTTATATTATGTGGATAGCCTGGCTAAAAGGGGGCAGTTCACCGTATCTAGTTGGGATGATGTGCATTTTATTTTGTTTACGCCAATTGTATTCTGGACGATTTGTGTTTGGCGTAATTCAGCAAACAGCCGATCACGAATCTGGTCGGCTCTGGCTCGATTGATGACTCTGGCAGTGTATTTTGAATATGCGTTGAAATTATTGATCCGTAATGATTATCCGCGTATTTTCTTTAACTGCCAGGATCTGCTGTTGGATTATGCGGTTTGTTTTTAGATGGCTTTACTTGATGGTTACGCGCAGCCAGCCGGGGAATATCCTTGGCAATGAACAGAGCAGGGTCTACCGGCGTTTTATTCAGATAGACAATCCAGTGCAAATGTGGGCCGGTGACTCTGCCAGTTGATCCGACGGTACCCAATTCCTGTCCCTGATGCACAATATCGCCAGGTTTTACCTTGATAGTATTCATGTGCAGATAAGCACTTAACAGACCTTGCCCGTGATCCAGGAAAACAGTGTTGCCATTAAAATAATAATTGCCGGTGTTAATGACTTTTGCGGAAGCCGGTGCAACAATGGGGGTGCCTGTAGGCGCTGCGATATCCAGGCCATTATGCGGTCGTTTGGGAATATCGTTAAAGAATCTTTTTAAGCCAAACAGACTGCTTAAGCGACCATCTACCGGGGCAATAAAGTGGGTATCAACCTCCTGTTCAGTCCACACGGCTTTAGCTTTCGCCATCTCGACCTTGTCGGTTTTGATGCGTTTCAGATCTTCATCAGTAAAGCCGGTGACCATTCTTTTCTTTTTGATGGTGATATGCTGTGCCGGATAATCTTTATTGTTAACGACAAAAGAGATTTGCGACTGTTGATCTTGGGTAACAATATTGATGGTGTAATGATTGGGTTGGGTCGATAGCGGAATACCTACTAAAGCGGTCCAATGTTTGTCATTACGAGTAACTAGAACCCGGTTGTCATTATAGAAAACTTTAGGTGCGGGCTTGTTGCTGTCTGCGACCGCAATTTCAGCAATGCCTCCAGGTACGGTCAGTTGTTCAGGCAAATTGGCAGCCCATAAATTGACAGGGAATAATAAAAATAGGAAATACTTAATCATGCTTTACCTCTTTAACCTGACTGATAATATACCCTTTAGCTAATCGGGTCTCAGTGATGTCGTTTACCGCTAACTGAGCGCTGGATTTGATAATTTGCTTGTTTGTTGACAATTTTACGATGGCATAGCCGCGATCCAGTGTGTTCAGGGGACTGACTGCGTGCAGCGTTTGGCTGATGGCGGTTTGTTGTTGATGCAATTGTTGCAGTTTCAGTTGCATGGCTCGTTTAATACGCTGTTCAAAATAGTGTAACTTTTGCTGATGATAACCGATTTTTTCCTTTGGGTTATGTTGCTTTAATGCCTTGACATTGACTTCAAGCCTGTTTTTACCCTGGATAATTGTCTGTTGCCAGATGCGTAATAAGCGCTTTTCCAGTTCATCAAGATGCTGTGCGTTGCGCTGCAGTTTTTGCCCCGGGTGCTGTTGCTGCAGTGAGCGGTTAAGCCAATCAAGGGTTTGTTTGTGGTGTAATATAATCCGTTGGATTTGTTGCTGTAATTGGCTCTCGAAAGCTTTAAACATGTTAATCCATTCTTGTTGTTCGGGGACGGCATGTTCGGCGGCTGATGATGGCGTAGGCGCACGCAGGTCGGCAACAAAATCGGCAATGGTGATATCGACTTCATGACCGACTC
>CAYYSO010000205.1:0-2629 GCA_964474415.1 uncultured Methylomarinum sp.
TGCCCGGCTATGGCTATGCCAAAGTACCTCCGTCTGTAAAACAAAAATGGCAGAAGATGATGGAAACCTATTTACATGAACGCAAAGCTTTATGTGGCATCGTACTGGTCATGGATGTCCGCCACCCGTTAACCGAATTTGACTGGAAAATGATAGAGTGGTGCGAACATGCCGGATTGCCGTTACATATCCTGCTCACTAAAGCGGATAAATTAAAATTTGGCGCCGCTAAAAACACTTTATTAAAAGTACAAAAGGATTTAAGTGATGCCAGTATCGTGATTACCCTGCAATTATTTTCATCGTTAAAGAAAAGCGGAGTGGATGATGTTCATCAGATACTGGATGAATGGTTTAAGTTTTAAAAACTGTATTCAATGCCTTCTTGGGCCATAAAAATATCAAAAGCAGCCTCCTTGTTTGCATCTAATAATTGCTGATAAATCTGATCGAGTTGCTGATCGGTACGGGTCGGTTCGTGGTGAGTAAAGAACAGGCGTTTGACATGCGAGCGGGTGGCTGTTTTCAGCGCTGAACCATAGGAACCATGACCCCAGCCGCGCTTTTGTCTGTATTCTTCGTCGTTATAAGACGAGTCGATAATCAGTGCATCCACATTCGCCATGGCTTTAGCCACTGCAGCCAGCTTTTCATCAATAAATGCCTGATATTCTTCATAATCGGGATCACTCTTGCTGTAGATGTTGTATACCGGCTCATAATCACCACTAAAAAATATCGATTGACCATCACAATCAATACGATAACCAAAATTGAGAACGGGATGATTAAGTATAATCGGAGTGATTATTGCGCTGCTAACGGAAACCGGTACACCCGGCATAATGGTTTGATAGCTGAGTTTGGCTTTCAGTTCAGCTTCGCGAATGGGAAAGAAACTGTATTGCAATTGTATTGCCATCGCACGCTGGATCCCTTCGTTAGTTACAGGGTCAAGGCCGCCATAGATATAGATATGATTATTGGGGATAAATAGTGGCGTGAAGAAAGGTAACCCTTGAATATGATCCCAGTGAGTATGCGTGATAAAAATATGCGCAGTAATTTGTTGCTGTAAATCCAGACTTTGTGCCAAAGCATGAATTCCAGTGCCGGCATCCAGAATAATCAGCTCATTATCATCTGTTCTTATTTCTATACAGCTGGTATTGCCGCCGTATTTTACGCTATCAGGTCCTGGAGTTGGGATAGAACCTCTGACACCCCGGAAAGTTAATTTCATGGCATGTTGTCTTTATTGAATAAATGATAAAGCTTCAGATTCAAGTGTAGTCAAATCTCCCAGTGACTCAATTAATTCATCAAGCGTCATGCCAAAACGGGTGTTGATTGCTTCTGGTAACTTTTCAACAACAGGATTACCGCCATTGCCAAAATGTAATTGCTTGCTGATTTGATTGGCAACAAACAAACATTGTGCCATCAGGTTTTGTGGATTTGGATTGTGATGATGATTGATGGCCTCAATCAGCTTTTGATCAAATCCCCACCTTTCTGCCAGTAAAGTACCGGCCTGACTGTGATCCATACCGATAAATTCGATTTCACATTGATTCAAGGGTATTTGCTCTTCAGCACTTTTGTGTAAAACTTGTTTAAAGGCTTCCGGCTGAAATTCAGCAAACACTATTTTTCCGAAATCATGCAGCAAGCCGGCAACAAAATAATCGCTACATTGCATTTGCGGCACATTCATGTTTTCGGCTAATTGTTTACAGATTACCGCTGTGGTTAAGGAGTGCATTAAAAAATCAAGACTGTTGAACCCCGCTTTGTTTTTAGGATTCAACGCGCCAATAGTGGCAATACTCAAAGCCATATTTTTAATGGTATTCATGCCGATATTAACTACCGCCCGCTGAATGGAATTGACTTTGTGCGGTAAACCGTAAAACGGCGAGTTAATAACCTTAAGAATTTTAACAGTCATCACCGGGTCACTTTCAATAACTTCCACAATATCCTTGCCGGATGAATTACTATCCGAGGTGAGTTGTATGATTCGCTGAACGCTGTTGGGAAAAGCGGGCATTTTTTCAACCAGTGTAATCAGTTCATCGTCTTGCATATTGACTTTATCTTTAATGAGCTTCATCCCAATTTTTGCCGGAGCCAACATCTACGGTTAACGGCACATCCAGTTTTGCCGCCGAACACATGATTTCGCGGATTTTTGCTATACTGCTGTGCAATTGCGAGTCCGCAATTTCAAATACCAATTCGTCATGTACCTGCATAATCATTTTAATATCAGATTGGGTTTGCTGCAGCCATTGATCAGTAGCAATCATAGCCCGCTTGATAATATCAGCTGCCGTGCCCTGCATCGGTGCATTGATAGCCGTACGTTCGGCGTATTGCCTGCGAGCGGCATTGCGTGATTTGATTTCCGGCAAATACAGGCGGCGTCCAAACAGGGTTTCTACATAACCTTGTTGTTTGGCCTGCTCACGAATCCTGTCCATATAATTTTTGACGCCGGGATAACGGGCAAAATATAGTTCAATATATGCCTGTGCCTGATTTCGCGTTAACCCGAGTTGTTGTCCCAGTCCAAATGCGGACATACCGTAAATCAGGCCGAAGTTGATCGCTTTGGCGGAGCGGC
>CAYYSO010000206.1:0-2568 GCA_964474415.1 uncultured Methylomarinum sp.
CCGGTATTGATGATCTTGAATCAGGACAATTTGGCGTTGCCAATTTTTTCTTTCCGGAAGATCACAGCCACTACGATTCCGATGCCAAAAATCTGGTAAACCGGCATTTAAAAGAATTTGACCTGCCTGTTATTCAATGGCGCGATATCCCGGTCGATAACAGCGTCCTGAATGCAGAGGCAATCAAAGCCCAGCTACCGATCAAACAGGTTATTTTCAGTCGCCCGTCAACATTAAAGGACGCTTCTCACCAGGATTTCGAGAAACATATTCAAAATGCTCTCCTGGCCATTGAAGCCGACGGTTTCAGCCGCGATGAACTGCAAGGTTTTTATCCTTTATCCATGAGTTCGCGCACCCAGGTTTATAAAGGCCGTCTGAATTCATTTGAGGTTATTCCATATTTTATTGATCTATATGATAGAGATCACGAAATTCACACCCTGTTTTTCCATACCCGTTTTTCCACCAATACCGCGCCGGCAACGATGATGGCCCAGCCATTCCGTTATATGGCCCATAATGGTGAATTGAATACCGACAAGAAAAACCGTCTGAGCGAAAATGCCATTGCCCGTCAGAACAATAAACATATTGTCTTTCCTTGCGGACAATCCGATTCCGGCCGCCTGGATCAAACCCTGACCCGCCGTATCAATGAAGATGAACTGGATATTGTCACCGCCATTCTGGCCATGATGCCCCCTGCCTGGGAAAATGACCCGACTTTGTCGGATGATGTTCGCGCCATGCTGGAGTATTTCAGCTTGTATGAAGAAAAAAATGATGGCCCGGCCGCACTAATTTTCAACGACGGCATCTGCGTTGGCGCTCGTCTGGACCGACTGGGCTTGCGTCCTCTGCGTTCGGTTGAAACCGAAGAATATCTGGCTGTTATGTCAGAAGCCGGACAAATTGATTTCCCACCCGAGCAAGTGTTAAAACGCGGCCGCATTGAGGCTGGCGGCATGCTGTATTTTGATCACAGCACTGGTGAATCCTATGACAGTCATCAGGTCATGGAACGCCTGGCCAAAGAAAAAGATTACCCGGCTTTGCTGGCGGATAGCTGTCTTCATATAACCGATTTACCTGAAGTTTCGCTATCAGAAATCAGTAACGAACATGAATTTAATATTGATCAGCGTCATACCGCCTATTCCTTAAACCAGGAAAGCTTTAAATTTCTGCTTGACCCTATGCTAACAGCCGGCATGGAAAAGGTATCGGCAATGGGTTATGGCATTACCCCCAATGCTTTAAGCGCTGCCGAAGGGGGCATGTCACGCTATTTCAGTCAGCGTTTCGCCCAGGTCACCAATCCGCCGTTGGACTCATTGCGTGAAAGCGACGGCATGACCCTGCGAGTAGCTTTAGGTGCAAAACCTACATTTGCTGAAGGTAACAGCAAACAGTTGATGATCGAATCGCCAGTCCTGCAACGCACTCAACTGGAACAGATCCGCCGTCAATCTGAAGTCAAAGTCAGCACACTGGATATGCTGTATACGCCCGACTTTGACAACGCCGAAAACAATGCTGAAGCTTTAGAGCGAGCATTTCTCGATGTCTGCCTGCAAATTGAAAAAGCCGCCAAAGATAATGTCGGTATCATTATTTTAACCGACATCAATATCAGTAAAGACAAAGCGGCGATTCCAGCCTTACTGATGGTGGCGGCGGCCAACCAGCATATGGTCAAACAAGGCATCCGCTTTAACTCTTCACTGATTCTGGAGACCGGCCAGGCGGCCAGCCCCCATGATGTGGCAACTATTCTGGGTTTTGGCGCTTCGGCCATCTGTCCACTGAGTGTGCACAACCGGGTAGCGACCCATTACAGCGCCAATGACCAACAAAGGATACTGGATAACTTCCAGAAAGGCGTGGCTAAATCACTGATGAAAACCATGGGTAAATTTGGCCTGTGTACTGCAGAAAGCTATATCGGCGGTGAATTCTTTGAATCCAACTATCTGGATACCAACGAACCCAGACTGGCGCCGTATTTCCCCAATATCCACGCACCTGTTGGCGGCGTTCGCTATATTGATATTGCCGCCAGCGCCGCTGAATGGCATCAAAAAGCGCTGACCGTTAAAGAAGAAAATGATATTCCCTTTCTGGGTCTGTTCAAAGAGCGTCAAGAGGGTGCCGGCCATACTTTTGGCAATACCGCGGTCAGAGAATATATCAACATGACCGATGAAGAAATTTTCTATATTCCGCAACAAAAGGCATCCGTAGCCAACGATACCGCCTATCTCGATTTTGGTTTTGAAAAACGCACTCCTGAACAAATCGACTCATTTGGTATTACCCCCGCCTACCGTAGTTTTACCAAAAACCTGTATCTGGAACGCCAAAACAGACCAGCGGCTTTACGTGACATCATGGACTTCCCCGTTGACGTATCATCCACAGAAAACAAAGCCGATTTTGATCGCATACTGTGCAGCCAGAATTTACGCGGCAACAACAATTATCAGATTCGCGGCCTACAGATCACCAAAACTAACGGTGTCGCTTTCGACATTTGCTTTACTGCCAACAACAGCGAAACTCGTC
>CAYYSO010000207.1:0-2536 GCA_964474415.1 uncultured Methylomarinum sp.
CATCCACAAACAGTTTGACCAGATAATGTCTGCCTTCTACCATTTTCTGCTTCTGTTCACTGAACGGCACCAGCAAATCTTTGGGTAACCCCCAATCCAGAAAGGCCCCGGCATGACTGACTGACACCACTTTTAGCCAAGCAATATCATCAACTTGTGCTAAAGGCGTTTGTGTCGTAGCTAATAACTGCCCTTTGCCATCGGTGTAAATAAATACATTTAATTGCTCAGCAATTTTGTCCGGCTCCCTGACATCTTTTGGATTTAATAAAATATCACCGTTGCCGTCACCATCGAGATACACTTCAGTATCCCGTTGTTTGCTGACTTTTAAGGTATTAAATTTGCCAATGTTAATCATTAATTTTTCACTTCAATGTACGTCCTAAGTTTGTAGCTTCTCAGGGAACTTCAGCTCCCTCTAACCCGACAACGCAAAATAAGCATTGCTTTAAATTGTCCGCCGGAGATATTTGTTCGCTTGATTTAATCTGTAAATAGTTCCTGCGTGGAATTTTATAACTTGTGCATTCCTAAGCGCTCAACTCCTTTCCGGCTCCATTCCAACAAATTTCATCAATACACTCAGTTCTCTGGCATCCAGTTCGTAAAAAGAGTGTGCTTTAATCCGTTCCGGTAACATAGCAGGTCCATATCTGACCCGTTTCAAACGACTGACCTTAACGCCCTGTGATTCCCACAATCGTCTCACCAGGCGATTACGCCCTTCCTTGACGACCACATGAAACCACTTGTTGGCGCCTTCACCGGCATAAAACTGAATATCATCAAAATGCGCCACACCATCTTCCAGCTCGACGCCGGCTTTTAAACGGCCAATCATATCGTCATCCACTTCGCCTAAAATACGTACCGCATATTCTCTGTCCACTTCGGCCGAAGGATGCATCAAACGATTTGCCAGCTCTCCATTATTCGTCGCCAATAATAAACCGGAGGTATTAATATCCAGTCTCCCCACAGCTATCCAGCGCCCTACCGATAAACGCGGCAACTGGGTAAACACAACCGGCCGACCTTCCGGGTCCCGGCGTGAAACCACTTCCCCGGTAGGTTTATGATAAACCAGTACCCGGGTTATCTGTTCGCTATATTTTTCCCATTTGACCACCCGGCCGTTCAACTTTAAATGATCCCCGGCTTTCAGGCGATAACCCGGTACAACCTTCTCTCCATTTACCGTTAAACGCCCTTCTTCTATCCAACGCTCAATTTCCCGTCTTGACCCTAATCCACCACGCGCCAGTACTTTTTGAATACGCTCCCCCGAATCCTTCTGTATATTTTTAGTGGATGGTGCGGTTTTCAGATGAACTGATTTCTGTTGCTGTGCTGGATTCCGGACTTTTTTCCCGGGTGGCTGTTTCTTGTTTTTCACTGTTACTCTGTCCTGCTTGTTCGATTGGTTCAATAGGGCCGCCGCTTAAATCAATGTCCTTTATCTCTTCCAGCGCCGGCAATTCATCCAGAGAAGATACATTAAAATAATCCAGAAATTGTTTGGTCGTACCGTATAATGCCGGACGGCCAGGAACTTCCTTATGGGCAATAATACGAATCCATTCTCTATCCAACAATGTTCTGATAATATTGGAACTGACACTAACACCGCGTAACTCTTCAATTTCACCGCGCGTAACCGGCTGACGATAAGCAATAATGGCCAGAGTTTCCAGTAATGCACGCGAATATCTTGGCGGTTTTTCTTCAAATAAGCGAAAAATCCACGGCGAAAGACCTGCCTTAACCTGAAAACGGTAGCCACTGGCCAGCTTTTTCAATTCAACCGGACGAACGCTATAATCATCTGTAATCGAATCAATTGCCGCCTGAATATCTTTGCTTTCGGGTTGTTCCAATTCTGGAAATACCTGTTGTATCTGTTTGACTGTCATGCTGCGGTTAGCTGCAAACAAAATCGCTTCTACAATGCATTTGATATTCACATCAATCTCTATAGGGGGGATTTCTGGTTGTTGTTCAACCATCTCGGGATTGCTTTTTTGTTTTATTTTTTGTTCGGGTGACTGAGTTACAATTGAATCTATGAATGTCTGAATTTTCTGGATTTCAGATTGCTTCAGTTCCGGATAAACTTGCTGTATCTGCTTGACTGTCATGGCTCTATCAGCCGCAAACAGTACCGCTTCTACAATTCGTGCAATATTAATATCATTCTTTACAGAATCGCGTTCAAGTTGTCGTTTAACAGGCTCAGCAGTTTTTGTGATCTGTTGAGTTGATAGAACTGTTTGCTGTTGCTCTGTGATCCTTGATTTTTTTTTGCGCGTTTTAGGTTCTCTATCAACAGTTTCAGGCTTTTGCTCTGGCCTGGATTCTGATGTCGTCAAAGGGCTTGGGCTGGAGGATGTCGATGAGTCCTTCCTTGCTGAGTTCGAGGATGGCAAGAAACGAGACAACCACCCCACCTTTTCCTTCGTGTCGGGTAAATAACGCTGAGAAAGGGAGGCTATCTGGCCGGTTAAGTTTTTCCAAAATGGCTGCCATTCGTTCA
>CAYYSO010000208.1:0-2500 GCA_964474415.1 uncultured Methylomarinum sp.
AATGGTGTTTTGACTTTGTGGATTTCTCGCTTTGCTCCCGACTACTGTTATCTTAAGTAATATGTCATCCATCTATGTCGAGTCACAGAACATAGTTTCGACAGCCAGCGCATTGCCGTGAAGCGGGGCAACAGTCTAACCTACCTGCCCGGGGACCATCTGAGCAGCACCAGTCTGACCACCAGCGGCAGCAGCGTCCTTGCCAGCCGGGCGTACTATGCCTACGGGACCACCCACAGCAGCAGCGGTGACCTGAAGACGGACCGCACGTACACGGGCCAGAAGAGCGATGGGACCGGCCTGCTGTACTACAACGCCCGCTACTACGATCCGCAACTGGGGACGTTCCTGTCGCCGGACACGATCGTGCCCGAGGCGGGTGCGGTCATCGACTACAACCGGTACATGTACGCGCGGGGGAATCCGCTGAAGTATATGGACCCCAGTGGGCATATCGGGGTTTGGGCATGGTTCATTGAGTAGGTGAGGCACCTTTACAATTGAATGAGCTAGGATTCTGACGAATGCATGCACAAGGTGTCAGGCCAAGCAGTGGCCTGCCGGTCGGTGCGATGTAGAGATGGACGAGCTAGGCAACAGCCGGATAGCCGATGAGTTCCAGCCAGTCGTCTGCACCAGGCTGGATGCCAGCCAGTTGGTATGGGCTTTGGCCCTGACGCTTGCCTCGCTGGTAGACCCGCATGTTGTGCCAGAGGGTGAAGAGATTCAGGTAATGCTGCAACGTGACGCTGTTGCGGAAACTGCGTCGGTTGTGCAGGAATTGTTTGAGCAGACCGTTGATGCTCTCCACCAGGCTGCTGGCTCGCACAGCGCCGTTGAGAATGTCTCGCAGACGTTGGGCGTAGTGGGCGAGGGTGGGCGAGCCACCCAGGGCCACCTGCAAGGCGGCCTCACAGGTGCGGGCCCAGGCCGTGAACTGGGTGTGGCCGTTGATGCAGGCCTGTTTCAGCCGCCAGGTGCGGGCCACGAGACGCATGAACTGCTTGCGGGCCGTCGGGTCGGGCAGGTTGTGGGCCAGGTCCTGCTCATAAGGCGTGAGGGCCCCATGCAGCCACTCCAGATAGGTGAGGAGTTGGCCCTGATAGCGGCGCAGGCTTCGCGTCCACTTGGCCACCCGTTCATGGTCGATTTGCTCGCAGGCCGTGAGACATGCGTCCAAGAGCCAGGCATTGGTGGCTTGGTCTCGGATCTCGCCGCTGACCAGGTCCACCACTTCCAAGGCGTCACAGAAGTGACCCAACCAGGTGGAAAAGGCGGCATGTTGTTCATAGCATTTCTCCTCCTTGGCCACGGCAGGGATGTACCTCTGCTCGAAAAGGATGTCATCCCACTCCTTGAGGAGTTGCTTTTCCAGTTTCATGACCTGGCGGGTGGCGGCCAAGGCAGTCCGTTCCAGGTCTGTGCGGATTGGGCCGCCATCTCGCTCCACATGCCAGACGTCCTTCTGGACGCCTAGGTCCAGTTCGGCTTCTTCCAGGGAGGAGCCGTACATGCGAGCCATGTCTTCCGTCACGCCCATGAGGGTGACGCCCCGGTCCTGGGTCTCCAGCAGAACCGCCCCCCAGGTCTCGGCCTGGCGGTCTGGGGCCACGGTGGCCTGGAGAATGACCGTGCTCACCGGGTCGATGACCAGGAGCAGAGGCTGGCTCTGAAAGAAGGTCTCGTCCCGTACGGCGACCAGCGGGCCCAGGGGCGAGGTGTCGATCTGGGATAGGACTTGGCCCGCCCGCTGTCCGGCTTCTGTCAATCGTTCACTGAGCCAACCGATGCTGCGTCTTTCGCCTAAGGCCTCATCGAGGATCTGTTGTAGGGGACGTAAGGCCACCTTGCCGGGGAAGGCGGCGGTCAACAGCGTGCGGACAAGACGGGCCTCGGCGCATTTTCTCTCCTCCTGGTCGCTGTCGGGTGCGGGGAGAAGAGCTTGCCCTGGCGGCGACAGTCTTTCGCAGACCCGTCCGCTCAAGGCGTAGAGGCTCGGACGAGAAAGGCCAAAGACATCCGACATCCACGTGACGATGCCCCAGGGACGCCGTTCCTTGGGCAAGTTCATGACCAAAGTCATGAAGAGAATGTCCGCCATGCCCAGGTGGGGCAGCTTGGGCGCCAGATGGGTGGCCTCTCCACCGCCCAGCAGCTGATACATGCGCTCGATCGGGGCTGGCCAGAACACACGATTTTCGACGGTTTCCGTGTAGAATGTCATGGGGAGGTTCTCCTTGATCAGGGCTTGTTTGGCTCACTACCCCGATTATGCAAGAATCTCCCCGCTCATTCAATTGTTAACGTGCCTCTCCCGCTTTTTGAACCATGCCGAATCCTGGTACATGTTCACCAGAAATTGACGGCTGCCGCCGTCCTGGTCGGCCAGGTAGACTCCCGCGTGCTCGGTGCTCCCCACACCGCAGCCTGTCTGGTAGTCCACGATGGCCAGCCGCCCGGTCTTGGAGCCCACATCAAACCCATCCACCCATTGCAGGAC